>NZ_JBGONH010000013.1:0-14591 GCF_041439075.1 Vibrio sp. FF145 | reverse complement strand
AGCAACAGCAACAGCAACAGCAACAGCAACAGCAACAGCAACAGCAACAGCAACAGCAACACGATTCTGATTCCAAAGACCAAAATGAACAAGACCAGCAAGGTCAGCAAAATGATTCTTCGCAAAGCTCGCAGGATCAACCACAAAGCTCAGCTGACAATGGGAAGTCGCAAAGTCAAAGTGGCAGCCAAGATCAAAGCAACAAACAAGATCAAAGTGAAAACCAAGATCAGAATACTGACCAAAGCCAAGCTGATGATAGCCGCTCTGATTCCAAGACGGATGAAGAAAGCGACAAGCAAGCTGTGCAACAAAACAAAGCGGATCAAGCAGATAAACAGTCACAGGACAAAGGTGACTTAGCATCTCAAACTGCCCAAGCACAAGAGGCTGCTAAGGAAGACAGTGATAACAACACTCAACCAGCTGCAGCACAAGCATCAGGTCAACCTATGTCGAGCGATCCGGATATGCGAAAGCTTGAGCAAGTAGAAAGCGCCCGTGACCCGAGCCAACTGCTTAAAGCGCAAATGATTCTACAAGCACGCCAAAAAAGTGCTCCTAACAACCAAAACAAAAAGTGGTAACCATGCGATTTTTAAACAAGCCATTTTTATCAATGCTACTGACACTGCTAATCGGTGTTTTCTCGTCACACTCTGTATTCGCAGCGACCGCTGTGGCGAGTGTTTCGCAAAACAGTGTTACCAAAGATGAAGTCTTCCTACTTAGAGTGGCGACCGATGAAAAAGTATCGTCCGGTGCTTTAGATCTAACCTTCCTTCAGAAGAATTTCTACGTCGGCACCCCAAGCTTTGGGTCATCGATGCGAATCGTCAATGGTAGCCGCACTGTGTCTAGCGAGTGGAATATTACCCTTGCCCCACTTCGATTAGGCCGATTAGAAATACCTAGCTTTGATATTGAAGGTGCCAAAACCCAACCGATCACCATCAACGTTTCGATTAATAAAGCCGCTCCAAAGCAGAGTGATATGGCGGAATTCCAATTAAATCTCAGCAAAAACATCTTGTATCCACAAGAAGTCGCCGAGCTTGATGTAAAGCTCATCATCAAAGCGGATCCAAGAAGATTACAAGATCCCCAGATCTCTCTACCAAACTCATCAAATTTGGACGTGGAACCCATCGGTGAGTCGAAACAGTTCCAAGATGTTATCAACGGACAAGAAGTCACAGTTGTTCAGCAATCTTTCCATATATCGTCACAGCAAGCAGGACAATTTCAGCTTCAAGGGCCAAAGTTAACCGGTGCTGTTGTTTACTCAACCAACAACTCAAGCAAAACTCGCCTTTTCCAGCTCGATACTCCTGTTGAAAGTCTGAATGTCACCGTCAAGCCTGTACCAAAAGGCTATCAAGGTGAGTGGTTACCAACCTCTGACTTTAAGTTGCTACAGAAATGGTCAGACAGCCAAGGTAATGAACTAACAGATAGCGATGGTTTCGATAGTAATAAGCAAGGTTTTAAATTGGAAGCCGGTGATTCGTTAACTCGCACCATCACAATGACAGCGCGTAATTTAACACAACACCAACTGCCGAAACTAAACATCACCTACCCTAAATCGATACGTGTTTATGAAGAGAAACCGCAATTTGGCACAAACCAGTCTGGTGATGCTGTGGTTGTTTATAAGCAAGTATTGATTCCGAAAGAGGCTGGAAATATCTCGCTTCCTGATGTGTCTCAAGCTTGGTTCAACACCGATACGCAATCGGAACAAACCAGTAAAGCGCTTGGCTTAAAATTGTCGATACAAGCTAGCGAGCGAGCAACATCAAGTATGCCTCCTCCAGCGATTGAAGCACCGGCACAACAAGTAAGCCCGACGGTTGTTAGCGTTGATAATCCAGGAGTATGGCCTTATCTCACTGCGCTATTTGCTATGTTGTGGTTAACCAGTTCTGCGATTGCTTTCTACTTCTGGTCACGCCGCGGTACAGCAGTAAAACCAACGCAAAAAGATGAACGTCAATCCGATACGGCAGAAGCGCTGATTGCCGCTCTGAAAATGAAAGACGGTGTGAAGACGAGAACTTTGTTCGAACAGTGGAAAACAGAAAACCCAGACTTGAGTGATGAGACGTTAGAAACAATCGAAGCTGAGCTCACCAAGCTAAATCAGAGCCTCTATGCTGAAGCTTGCTCACCAAGTCAGTCATGGGACCCTTCTGAGGCAATCAAAGCGGTTAAGAAACCAAAACGCATCTCGAACAAAGCACACAAGAGCACATTAGAAAGGCTGTAATTAACCAGCGCTCTAAGTAAGCAGAAAGCTAAGTAAGCAGAAAGCTAATTAGGCAGAAAATCTAAGTAAACGAAAAAGAACGAAGCCGTGATGACCACATTGTGAACATCACGGCTTCAGTCGTTTTTGAGAACGGGAAAAACAGATACCACACTAAGTCAGTGTAGCTGCAACTTTTCTTCGCTTCATAGCCGAGACAATTCTATTTCGCCCTGAATCTTTCGCCTTATACAAAGCCTTATCTGCCTTGCCATACAACAAATCAAAATCGAACTGGCACTGATCCGAAGTTATCGATGCATAACCCACAGACGCGGTTAAATATTGGCTAGTGCTACTTTTACAATGGAGAATTTTTGCATCTTCAATACTTTGTCGAATCGACTCTGCACGCTGCTTTGTTGTTGTGTGATTGGTGCCGATCATCAACAACATAAACTCCTCACCGCCGATACGGCAGAAGGTTTCTTGATCACCGTAAACATGAGTGCTCAGTATCTTGCCAATGGCACGTAAAGCGACATCCCCCTCAGTATGGCCATAGACACTGTTGTACAAACCAAAATGGTCAAGATCGACAAGAATTAACCCAAAGGTGACCTCATTCTGCGTAGCAAATGCACCTTGTTCCTCACAATTCAGATCATCTAAAACTTGTGACAGCATACGGCGGTTACCAAGACGAGTCAGCGGGTCGAGTTTAGAAATTACATCGAGCTGTTCATTCGCATTTTCAAGCTCTTGAGTTCGCTTGCTAACCTCTTGTTCTAGGGTTTCATTGAGCTTTTTGATCTCTTCTTGCGCCATGGTTCTTTGTAAAACTTCAGCAAGGCTAGAGGCGAAGATACGTATCACTTCACGCAGTTGTGAAGTTAAAGGGCTTCGTGTTAGCAAATTATCCGCAGCGATAAACGCAATCGGAACGCCTGTATTTGTGGTGAGCATTGTCATTGCCGTCCAGCCAACCCCGACAATATTGTAATCATGATAAATAGGGACCGATTCTTCAAAAGCGACTTGGTTAGGGTAAGTACGAGCTGCAGACACAATGTCACGCTCTACCAGCTCTGATCGATAATAAGACTCATCGACAATATCGCCTTTTATATCGGTACCCCAAGTACCTTGCATGTAACTGCAATTTTTATCGGTAAGGAAAACGGCTAATCGATCAATGCCTAAATGCTGAATAGCAAAACTGACGGCGGACTTACACACAGCACTGACGCTATCGCAGCGAGACAACTCAACCATACTCGAATGCAGCATTCGGATGTTCAGTTCTTGGCGTTTACGAATGTATATCTGAGACAGCAGAGAGCCGAACGATTCAAGCATCTGCTTTTGGTAATTGGTGATTGGCGAGCGGTGAATGTAGTTGTCCATGGCAATCCAACCTACGGGTTTATCCCCTTCACGCAAAATAAGCATGCCATTCCACCCTTGCCCTACAACCTTACCTTCAGTGTAGAGTGGAGCCTGTTCAATAACGACCAAGTTAGTGTGGTTGTCAGACAATGCCTCGATATATTCCGATTCAAGCTGATGCAGGTCATATTGAGTGTGATGTTCGCTGTTTGTTTTTCCTAGTTCATCGGTGCCGTAGGTGCCACTAAAACAACGTTTTTTCATATCAAGCAACATAAATATGGCGCGATCAAAACCAAGTCTATCGCGTACCGCCTCTACCGATGCTTTGTAGAGTGCATCCAATGATTCAGGGTTCGAGAGCTCTAACGCCACCTGATGAACCAATTTCATATTCTCGACAAACAACTCTCGAAGCTTAATTTCATCAAGATATTGCGCTTCACGTGTATCCCTATGCTTAATCTCGATAGCTGCATTTTTTTCTGCGCGAATACACTGCCAGCGAGCTGCCGCTAATTGAAGGCCATCCAGCCCTTGGTCAAAGGTTTGATTAACTTTTTCTGCGATGCAATTTTGAATAATTAAATAAGTTCTACAGGCTGGGGCGTTGTCGAGCATCATGATGAACGACTCTCCACCAAGCGCTTTACTGTGATCCCACTTGCACGTATTGAGCGACATCGGTAACACACCGTCTGCAGTGTCGAACTGTGAAACCCATGGCCAAAATGTTGAAGGGTAATGATCAAGAGAGGTTAATTCACCGTAGGAAAACAACGGTAACGAGTCGCTTTCTGGTATTGGCTCTGAAAATATTCCGATCCCTTGGGGACCAAGCATTTTAATCAGGTAGTCAAACAGAGACTCAGCCAATAAACGGTGGTCACGCGTAGCAGATATCTGTTTTGCAAAGGCTTTAACATGCACGGCGTTGATCCATTGGCTAATAAGAATAACGCAAAAATACAGAAGCCTTGATATGCAATCAATATAACTAAAAATGAGATGTTAAGTGGGTCGCAATTTGACCTTTTGCATTATCACAAGCATGAGAAGGACTACAAAAATGGGATTTCCTGCCCAAAATTTCGTCGACATGTGATGCTTTTTAACAGCATAAAAAAGCCCCACCTAAAGTGGGGCAAAACTTCCATCGCTTATAGTTATAGTGATAATTCTGTAAATCGAATCGATTATCTAACCTGCGTTTCAGTTAGTGGTATTGACCACGTTATCGATTAAGCAATTAACCAAAGTCACCGTTTACATAACCTTTAGTGCGATCATCTTTTGGTTCGCTGAAGATAACGCTGGTTTCGTTGTGCTCTACAAGCTCCCCCATTAGGAAGAAAGCCGTGCGATCTGAAATACGGCGGGCTTGCTGCATTGAGTGCGTTACGATAACGATAGTGAAGTTCTTCTTCAGATCTTCCATCAACTCTTCTATTTTATGAGTCGCAATTGGATCAAGAGCTGAAGTAGGTTCATCCATCAAAATTACGTCTGGTTGCATTGCAATGGTGCGAGCAATACATAGGCGTTGCTGCTGACCACCAGACAAACCGAATGCGTGTGCTTTCAAACGATCTTTCACTTCATCCCAAAGCGCCGCGCCGCGAAGTGAACTTTCAACCACTTCATCAATGTGCTTTTTGTCTTTGATACCTTGAGCACGTAGTCCGTATGCCACGTTTTCATAGATGCTCATTGGGAATGGGTTTGGCTTTTGAAAAACCATGCCGACTTTGATACGTAGATCAGCCACATCTATATTGCCGTAGATGTTGTCGCCATCCATCTCAAGAAGGCCGGTGATTTTTACACCTTCAATAAGATCGTTCATTCGGTTCAAGCAACGTAATAGCGTTGATTTACCACAACCCGACGGGCCAATCAAAGCGGTCACTTGGCGCTCTGGCACGGGTAGGTTGATTGATTTAAGCGCTTGGTTTTCGCCGTAAAAAAGGTCTAGGTCTTTAATATTAAATTTGTTCATATTCGTAATCTCGTAATTCGTCAAAGTCTGTACTGTTTTTGTTTTAGGAGCTCATTTGGCTCTAGAAAACCCTGCTTAGTAAGTTGCAGTATTAAAACGTCTTGCGATCAACTTCGTGAGTGTGTTGATCAGCAGTACAAGAACAATCAGTACTGTTGCTGTGCCGTATGCTTGATTCCATTCTTCAATGGTAAATAGCTCCGTCGTTAACTTATATAAGTGAACGGTTAATGTACGGCCAGAATCCAATAGTGAATCTGGGATACGAGCAACCATACCTGCGGTCAAGAATACTGGCGCTGATTCACCAATAACACGACCAATACTCAGAATAACTGAAGTGATAATACCCGGCATTGCACTTGGTAGAATCAAACGCCAGATTGTGTAGATTTTAGAAGCACCTAAACCATATGAGCCTTCTCGATAAGTTTGAGATACCGCCATCAATGCTTCTTCAGTAGTACGAATAATCACTGGAAGAATCAAGATACTCAGAGTCAACGCGCCCGATAGGATAGAGAAACCTAAACCTAAAATAGCCACGAAAAATGTCATACCAAACAGACCGAAGATGATTGACGGAATACCTGCTAATGACTCGGTACAAAATCGAATGATCTTAACTAAGCGACTGCCTACTTTTGCGTATTCAGTCAGGTAGATTGCCGTCATGATACCCAATGGCGCAGCAACCGAAATCGAAGCAATAACCATGTAGATTGTCGAGATGATCATCGGAAAAATGCCGTGCTCATCGCCCGTTCGCGTGTAGTCATCCGTGATGAAATTCCAATCAACGTGCTGCAAGCCGTTTGAGAGGATGTACCACATAATCCAGAACAAAAAGCCCACCGTTAACGCGGCAGCAGCCCATATAAAACCATTCAGAACGGCGTCTTTACGTGCGCGGGCTTTCTTTAACGCGATTTTATTCATCGTCTTACCTTGCGAATTCGTAGGGTTAGCTTGAGGTGCTACGTTATTTTCTAAAGACATAATGTTACCTCGCCTTCTCACGGTTCAAGTAAAGGAGAATTGCATTCAGAGACATGATGAAAACAAGGAGAACAACACCCGTCGCATATAGCGCACTTGCGTGAATACCACTCGCGTAAGACATTTCAATCGCAATGTTCGCGGTTAGTGTACGAGCTGAATCCAAGATACCTTCAGGCATTGCCGGCGCATTACCCATCACCATAATGATTGCCATCGTTTCACCCAATGCACGACCGATACCCAAAATTACGCCCGTCATAATGCCTGAGCGAGCAGCCGGAACGAGCAACTTAAAGATGGTAAAGATCTTTGAAGCACCTAACGCTAAAGAGCCTTCTTTGTACGTTCTTGGTACAGCACGGATTGAGGTTTCAGAAACCGTAATTACCGTCGGAAGGATCATCACTCCCAATACAATAATACCCGCCAAAATCGTGTTACCCGCAGGCACTTGAAATACGTTTTGAATCAGGGGAACGATAATAACGAGACCGAAGAAGCCGTAAACTACCGAAGGTATACCCGCTAGCAATTCGACAGCAGGACGAATGATGTCCGCCAGACGCTTTGGCGCGATTTCAGCAATAAAGATTGCCGTTAACACACCAATCGGCACACCGACCACTACTGCACCTAATGTCGATACGACAGATGCCACAATCATGGTAGCAACACCGTAAAGTGCTGGTGGTAGCCAGTTCTGTCCTAGCACGATGCCCGATAGGCCCGCTTCCTGGAACGCAGGGATACTTTCTCTAACGATGAAAAAAGCAATAACAGCAAGGGATACGATGCCGATGATTGCGCTAGTAAGGAATAAGCCGTGAAAAATACGCTCTTTCCAATCTACACGCTTCTTTTTACGTAAGCCGCGTTTCAGTTGAGTCGCTTCGCTATTCATAAGCTGTTCACTATTCGTTGCGATGGTCATAACAAGTCTCACATATCGAAATCCTTAACACGCTGTATAAGCGTACGGATTAACTCGAAGTGGGATAGAAAAGGCTCAGCCTGAAAAGGTAGGCTGAGCAATATTTAATTAATTGAGATATAGATTAGTTAACTGAGATGTAGCCTTTGTTCTCAACAAGAGATTGAGCTTCGTCAGTTAGCATCCAATCTAGGAACTTTTGAGTTTCAGAAGAAGGCTTACCTTCTTTGTAAAGTACTAGGAAAGGACGAGCTACTTTGTAAGAACCGTTCTTAACGTTGTCTACAGATGCTTCAGTACCGTCAATTGCAAGCGCGTTTACTGAGTTATCTACTGTACCTAAAGAGATATAGCCGATTGCGTAAGGGTTAGATGCAACCATTGTTTTTAGTGCACCGTTACCGTTAGCAACTTGAGCACGTTGAGAGATTGCTGATACTTTCGTGCCAGAAATCTTCATTTTAAGAGACATGATGTCTTCGAATGCACCGCGAGTACCAGATGCTGTATCACGAGTGATTGCTACGATTGGCTTGTCCGCACCACCAACGTCTTTCCAGTTTGTTACTTCACCTTTGTAGATAGCCGTTACTTGCTCAGCCGTTAGACCGTCAAGACCATTCTTAGGGTTAACCACGACTGCGATGCCGTCACGAGCAACCACTTCTTCAACTAGTGTTGTTTCTTTCTCGCTATCTTTAAGGTTACGAGAAGACATACCTAAATCTGCACTGCCGTTCTTCGCCGCTTTAACACCAGCAGACGAACCAGGGCCTTGTACTTCGATAAATACGTTTGAATTCGTTTTCATGTATGTTTCAGAGAAAACTTCCATCAGTGGCGTCACGCTGCTTGAACCAACTGCTGAAATAGTTTCTTTAGCTGAAGCTGGAGTCACTGTTAGTGCACCTAAAAGAGCGATTGCACCGATAACTGTCTTTTTCATCACAAATTTCCTTAAGTGGCGTTATTGCCGTTGTGTTTAACTTGAACGGTGCCCACTTTAGAATCTGAATGTGACAGTTGTGTTTCATTAAATTGAAGCCTATATGACAGCTGACATTTATTTTCGTCTTTTTTCGTGTCAAATAACCTTGAAGCAATAAGTTTAAATAACTCATAAACGTTAAACATTTATTTCAATCTATTTAACCAAAATCGTTCAACATTCCACCAACACCGAATATTACCAATTACCGCACAGCCACCCAGAACGGGCAAACCATAGAGAAATAAAGAAAAACGCTCATTTTGCACAATAAATGACCGTAATTTATCAATTACCTATCGCATATATCTAAATCGAATGTATTACTGATTGAATTGTCATTCTCAGTAGTTAGAATCACGGGATAATTATAATAAAAGCAATTGCATCGGCTCATTTACTTATTTATAGAGGGACAATTCATGCGCCAACTTCTCAGTGGCTTATCAATTAAAATACAAATTCTTATTCCAGTACTCTTTTCCGTCGTATTACTTTTGACGGGTGTCATCATCGGTGGTGACAAGCTGGAAAACGCATTTAAAGATGTATCAACAGCAACAGATCAACTCATTCTACATAAAGAAGAACTCAGCGAAATCGTCGACAATAGTTACGGCATGCGCATCAAAGCAATCTATAGCTTGTTCAACCCTGATGATGTAAACACACTCGTTGAAACGCTTAATCAAAAACGCGATCAAAACTCACGCCTACTGAGCTCATTAGACACAGTGCCAGGTATGCAAGATGAAGTCGCAGCAATGAGCAAAGCGATGGACCATTACGTTAACTTTTCACGCAATACCATGCTTCCCCTGTTAAAAGCAAAACACGGTAATTCAGTGCTAACTTCTGACTTTGATACTCGTTACCAAACGGCAATTGACCAATACCGCCATGCAGGTAACGAAATGGTAAAAGCAATCGACAGTCTTTCTAAAAAGCTAAACTTGCTTGCTACTCAACAAGTCCATACCAATGGTCAGCAACACACTAGCACCCTAAATACTGCGACTATTGGGCTTTTAGTGATTCTTTCTATTGCTCTTGTTATTAGCTGGACACTGGCTGGCATCATTGTTAAACCAATCAACAATATTCAGGCAACCATGCGCGAAGTAGCAAAAGGTAACCTGCTAGTAAAAGCCGAAGAACATGGAGACAATGAGATCTCACGTCTTGCGCAAGACGTAAACAAATCCGTTGAGCAATTGCGTGACACGGTAAGTTCACTGTCTCGAATCAGCATCGAAGTTGCGTCAGCATCGACTGAACTAGCTGCTGTAATGACACAATCAAGTGCGAACTCAGACCAAGAGAAGCAAGAAGTGGAACAAGTTGCTTCTGCCGTGAATCAACTTGAGAGCACAGCAGCAAACGTCAACGAAAATGCAGTACAAGCCGACTCCGCGTCTAAGCAAGCTGACGAAATGGCGACACACAGCATGAGCTTGTTTAATGAAAGTAACCAAGCAAACGAGCAAATGGCGATTCAGCTTAGCGAAGCTGCGAACGTTGTTGGCACGCTAAAAGAGCACTCAGAGAAGATTGGTAATGTCATTGAGGTTATTCAAAGCATCTCAGAGCAAACTAACCTTCTTGCGCTTAACGCTGCCATTGAAGCCGCTCGTGCAGGTGAAAGCGGACGTGGTTTTGCGGTTGTAGCTGATGAAGTGAGAATGCTAGCAGCACGTACACAAGATTCGACCAAAGAAATCCAAACCATCATTGAAGGCTTGCAGGTTCAATCTGGAAACGCGAATGAGAGTATGAGCAGTTCGCTGTCTATGTTGGAACATAACCAGACTCTTTCGGGTGAGGTAAGCTCTGCACTTTCAGGCATTGCGAACTCAGTAACGGATATCACGGAAATCAACACTCAGGTCGCCGCTGCAGCAGAAGAGCAAAGCCAAGTGACTTCAGACATTAACCGTAATATCTCAAATATCTACAGCTTAGTAAGCCAAAATGTAACAGGCATTACCCAAGCTGCAGCAGCAAGCCACGAGTTATCAAACCTCGCTGAACAACAAAAGCAGCAGTTGGGCTTCTTTAAGGTTTAAGGGGTAAGGGCGAATAAGCTTTAAGGTTCAAGCTGCAAGGGCTTATGGTATAGGCTCTAGGATACAAAATTTAAGCCTTAAACTGTAAGCACTTACTTAACATGTACAGATTGCAGTAACCGACCTTCATTTTTAAGCCAACTATTGAGTCATCAGTAGTTGGCTTTTTTAATTGCTGGAGATTACTGATCGCTCTCAGCGGCTCTGATTCTTTCAATCGCTTCGACTCTTCGAAGTTGTTCTGGCTGAAAATACGTAGTCCGAAGTTGTGCGATAGTCTCTTGTTGCTCAATTTCAGAGAGTTCGGAGTCATTCAAAATGTCATTTCGTTCAACAAAGTAAATTTCTAAAGCTCCATCAAAGTCCGCCCTTTGTTGATCAAGCGCTTCGAGCCTCTGCGTCGCTTCTTCGCCGAGCAGTTCGTTTCTCTTCAAGTATTTACCTTGTTCGTCTAGACCTTCTGAACTGGATAACTGTGGGAGTAATACCTGATTCTGATGGCTCGTTTGAACGTAATCTGGCTGTTCAGATAGATAAGACTCAAGCCTTTGCTGATATTCTGACTCGTCTAGCCCTTCTTGTTTCAGAAGTAACTTTTCTAAAGCGATTTCCCTCATTCTGTTGTCATGGGTAAACAAAATACTTATCTCACTCTCACTGAAAAACTTCGCTTGAAGATCGAGGAGAGCTTGATTCAGTGCGCGTAGATCCTCTGCGGATATTGAGGTGGTATCAAATTGGACATCTAATGATGTCAGTGCCGACTTGTACTCAAGATATTTAGCGAACAAAGCTTCATCGACCACCGCGGCTTGTGATTGCTCATGGTGTTTTGCCACGTTGTCACGAATATCTTCGAGGGTTAATTCTGTATTGCCTGACACGAAATATTCCATCATGTCTTTGGCTGATGCGTTATCGATTTCAGTATCTTGTTGAGAGCTAACCTTCAGTGAGGAAGCGTCCTGTTGTTTGTTGTTTGAATTTAGATTCTCTGTTTTAGCCGGCGAAAAGGTTACATATAAAAAGACCGCCGCTGTACTCATCAGGGCTATCGTGGTTATCGACAAAATGGCGATCTTTTTCATCATACTTTCCTTATTCTCTTAATAAACGGTTAGTGCTACCTAAAGGCCGGCCAACTTCAATCGATTGGCGTGCTGACGATATAAGGTCACTGGATCTGTCTCAAAAAGATGGTGGATACCCAATAGTCCATTGATCTCGTCTAGGTGATTCATTTTGTAGTCATCACCAATCACTTTGCCCAAATGCGCGCTACATGCTCCCACTAACCCGTCATTAGGTTCATTAAAAGCTAAACCAAGGATTGTCATCGCTCCGTCGGTAGGATCAAGAAGGTTGGTAAAAGTGGAAGATCCTGTCCATGAATAGTAATAAACACCGTTGTTTGCTTGCCATTCACCATCACCACACGCAGACGTCGGAACGCCTTCAGGGTAAAACTGATTGAATGCAAGCGAACCTTCAGTGGTCAACGCTTCAAGCGATGCAAGGCCATCTTGGTCAAGATCCGTTCCACCAGATAACAGGTTGATGAGCGTCGTCAATCCACCAGCCAACTTAACCGCAATACCTTCCGCGGCTGAACCTTCTGATACGGTTCCACGTACGAGGTCGGCTACTTTCGAGCCTTTATGAACACCACCAATGCTCGTCACCGAAGCAACAAGATCAGGTCGAACCGATGCGACATAGCGCGCAGTAGGACCACCGTGACTATGACCAACTAGATTCACTTTACTTGCGCCTGTCGCGGCTAACAGCGTCTCAACTTGAGCGAGTAACTGTTCACCACGAACTTCGGAACTGTTGGTAGCAGAAACCTGAGCAACGTATACGCTCGCACCATCTTTAGTTAGAGACTCCGGTACGCCATAGAAGTAATCCACGCCTGCTAATGTATCGAAACCAAACAAGCCGTGTACCAACATAATAGGGTATTTCGTTGCAGTGTATCCGCTGGTTTCTAATGCTGATGCGCTTGTTCCGGCATAGACGCCAAAACTGGATAGGCAGGCTATCGTCCAAATTAATATCTTTTTCAATGCTCTTTCCTTAAACAGATTAGACCTCTGATGAGTAAAGAAACCGTAGATGATGATTTTATAAAACAAAAAGTAACAACTTGATATTTGTGATATTGAACTTGAATTAAACAATTGTGATGAACATAGAAAATGCAACGTAGCTTGATATTACCAACGGGTAAGCTACTGATTAAATTATAATTTACCTCCCACCCTTCTGATAACGTTTTCATTTAGCATTCAATAGACAAGTCATCACATACCGGTCAATGACGACGTGTTTGCCTGCGATAGTTCGTTAAAATCAAATGTTAGATATTAGCCATTTCACTTCGAAGCCATTGTTTTTCAATCAAAAAGTGGTTGAAACTTTGACACTTATGCCAGTTATGAGCAGCTAACAACCTGAATGTATTGACGAGAGCTATTGGTTTTAGATATAGGTCATACCAGTTATCTGAAATTTAGTTATTAAAACAGTCACAAGCAACAACGTTTTGTTTGGCTCACTAAATATAAAAGAGAATACAGTGATGAAAAATACGGCTTTTATACTCGCATTAACCCTGCCTTTTGGCGCTTATGCTGCTGAAGATTCAATACCGACACCTGAATCCATTACATCCGCGCAAGTATTTAGTACACAAGGTTCAGAGACCTATTCTTATGTTCGATGCTGGTATCGAACCGATGCCTCACATGACTCTCCAGCCACCGACTGGAAATGGGCGAAAAAGGAAAATGGTGATTACTACACAATCAATGGATACTGGTGGTCTTCTGTATCCTTCAAGAACATGTTCTACAGTGACGCTCCTCAATCTGAAATCAAGCAGCGTTGTGAACAGACGCTCGACATCCAACATGACGCCGCAGACATCACTTACTTTGCAGCAGACAATCGCTTCTCTTATAACCACTCGATTTGGACAAATGACAACGTTGTCCAAGCGAACACCATCAACCGTATCGTCACCTTCGGTGATAGTCTTTCTGACACCGGTAACCTATTTAACGGTTCTCAATGGGTTTTCCCGAACGCTAACTCATGGTTTTTAGGGCACTTTTCAAACGGTTTAGTCTGGACAGAGTATTTAGCCAAGGCGAAAGATGTGCCTCTTTATAACTGGGCAGTAGGTGGGGCTGCTGGCACCAATCAATACGTCGCATTAACCGGAGTGTATGACCAAGTCACCTCTTACTTAACCTATATGAAAGTCGCCAAAAACTACCGCCCTGAAAACTCGTTGTTTACTTTAGAGTTTGGCCTCAATGACTTTATGAACTACAACCGAGAAGTGGCCGATGTAAAGGCCGATTTCAGCAGCGCTTTGATACGCTTAACGGAATCTGGTGCAAACAATATCCTGCTGTTCACCTTGCCCGATGCAACCAAAGCACCTCAATTCAAATACTCAACTGAACAAGAGATCATTAAAGTTCGTGGCAAGATTTTAGAGTTCAATCAATTCATCAAGACGCAGGCCAAGTATTACCAAAGCATGGGTAAAAACGTGGTGTTGTTCGATGCAAGCGCGTTGTTCGCCAGCATTACCGATAATCCAGAGCAACATGGCTTTCGAAACGCGAGTGATGCCTGCCTAAATATCAATAGAAGCTCAGCAGCCGACTACCTAAAAAGTCACAGCTTAACCAATGATTGCGCAGCGTACGGATCAGACAGCTATGTCTTCTGGGGAGTAACACACCCAACGACCGCCACCCACAAATACATTGCCGACCATATCTTAGCGTATTCATTCTCAACCTTTGATTTCTAAAGCCTTTCGAATGACTCTGTAACCTGAGACAACACCTCTCAGGTGCAGAAACCAGATACAAAAAAACCGCCCTTCATAGGCTAACACTGATCATTTAAGCATTTTCCTGATCAGTTGAACGATCCTACAGATG
>NZ_JBGONH010000012.1:48759-93541 GCF_041439075.1 Vibrio sp. FF145 | reverse complement strand
TGTAGGATCGTTCAACTGATCAGGAAAATGCTTAAATGATCAGTGTTAGCTATAGAGCGGGCGTTTTGATTCTCAATTAACTAATTAATCAATTAGATAATCAGAATTAGAAGTCGTAACGTAGACCTAGAGCTAGCTCGTCTTCAGCTTGTGCTGAAGTTGCAGGTAGGTTAGTACCTTCTGTACCGAACTGGTCACCCGCTGAGATTAGGTTGAAGTTGTACGATACGTAGCCACGGAAGTTAGGCTTGAAGTAGTACGTCGCGTCGATTGCGATATTGTCTGCAGACGTTTCGCCATTAGTTTCAGCGTTGTTGTATGTAGATGAGAATACTGTTTGACCTAGAGTGTAAGCCGCTGCTACTTCGTAACCAGTGTAATCACCGTCGTTCTTAGCAACTTGACCATCTGTGAATACACCAGCGAAGTATAGGTCGCCCATAGTGTAAGAACCCGAAAGCATGTATTCGTCTTGAGCTTCATCACCAGAGTATTGGCTTGCGTAACCAGCACCTAGTTTAACGCCTGTTTCACCGATTGCGTAGATACCAGATAGAGAGTAACCATCAGCGCTGTTGTCACTGTATGATGCTACTTTAGCATTCGCGTTACCATTAGCTTCACTAATAACTTTACCTGATGCATCTAGTTCAGTACGGTCAGCAAAACGGTAGCTTGCTTTAACGCTTAGGTCTTGGAATTGACCTTTGTAAGAAAGCATGTTGTCAGCACGGTCAGCAGCATTGATTTTCATTGCTGCAGAGTTACCGTGGTAAGCCATGATATCGGTAAAGTCAGTGATTACGCCTAGAGCGCCGTCGTTTTTACCGTAAGTTACTTCACCGAATGTACCGCCAAGTCCAGCGTAAGCGTAACGGTTAGTTAGGCTGTCGCTGTTTTTGTCAGTGCCTTCGCCGTTTTCAGCAGTTGTGAATTCGCCTTCGTAGAAACCAACACCGTATAGGCCATCTTGGATTTCAACTTGACCTAGAAAGTTAAGACGGATTCGAGAATTGTCTTGAGCGTTACCATCTTTCATAGATAGACGAGCTTCCGCACGGCCACCCATTTCTAGAGAAGTACCGTCTTGGTTGTATAGTTCTGAAGCGTTAGCACCAGTAGCAAGAGCTGCAGCAGATACAGCAAGCGCGATCATAGTCTTGTTCATGTTATTAATTCCTAATTACTGTCCATAAAGGTATTTATCAAGGATTTGAATCCTTTTTGTGTATTGCTCGTATTAATCAAGCTTCATAATCATGCTTAGAACAAAAGCGTGAAACTTGCCAGAACAATCCGTGGGGTACTTTTTAACCCTAAAGTTCCACCATCAGGTAGTAAAATGATATCAATAAAAATTATGCACACTGTTTTATTGAGTTTGTTGCTATCTAAGTAGTTGATTTTGTGTGGTTTTTATAAAAGTGTGATCTGTGTTTATTTGGTTTATTTTTGTTTTTTTTAGATATTTCATCGCCAACTTATTGATGGTGAGGTTATTATTCATTTTTGTGATGTCTGTAATTTAGACCTAGATAAAGCTTTTATAACGCAAAGTGGAATAAAGGTGATTTAGCCATAAAGTTTGTTTACACTAAGCCAAATCGTTTTGTTTCTATCACCCAATAAGTATGTTGGGTGGATTTATGTTGGCCAAAGAAAGCTTTGGCATAGAGGTAAAAAATGGAAAAGGTTCCAATGACAGTACGTGGCGCTCAGCAGCTACGTGACGAATTAGATCGCCTACTTAAGCTACGTCCTATTATTTCAGCAGCTATTGGTGAAGCTCGTGAACTCGGTGACTTGAAAGAGAACGCTGAATACCACGCAGCTCGTGAGGAGCAGGGTATCTGTGAAGCTCAAATTCGAGATATTGAATATAAGCTATCACTGGCTCAGATCATCGATGTAACGCAGATGGATAACACAGGTAAGATTATCTTTGGCACGACAGTGACTTTGATTGACGTAGATACGGATGAAGAATTCCGCTACCAAATCGTTTCTGAAGATGAAGCCGATATCAAAACGGGTCGCATTTCTGTGAAATCCCCAATTGCACGTGGTCTTATCGGTAAGATGGAAGGCGATGAAGTACTGATCTCTACCCCAGGTGGTGATAAAGACTTCGAAATCGACAAAGTAGAATACATCTAATTGAATTTTCTTTGTTTTTGATAAGTAAAAAGGTCGCTAATGCGACCTTTTTCGTTTCTCACGCTACACTAAAAGCTAAGCGCAGTGGCTTCCTTTTAATGAAGTTAGCTTATATTAAGCTCGCTTACTTGCGTGGAATCTCGATTTTACGTGCTTCTGACTGACGGAACAGTACTAGAACTTTACCGATAGTCTGTACTTTCTCAGCTTTAGATTCACGTACAATTGCATCGATAATCAGTTGCTTAGTCTCACGGTCTTCTGATGCAACTTTAATCTTGATCAGTTCGTGGTGGTCTAGAGCTAATTCGATTTCCGCTAGAACAGCTTCAGTAAGTCCATTTGCGCCCATTAGCACAACAGGTTTTAAACTGTGAGCTAGGCCCTTTAGATGCTGCTTTTGTTTGGTACTTAGGTTCATTACGCGGCCAATTTTATTTAGTATTAGGGTTGAAAAAACCTATTTTAACGCCATCTAAAGCTGAAGACTATAATTTATTCAGCAATTAGTACTTTCCTCCAATTTAGGTATCCAATGAGCAAACAGAAACACTCGGCCAGTTCAGGCCGTTGGTTGAAGGAACACTTCGACGACAAGTACGCAAATGAAGCCAGAAAAAAAGGCTATCGTTCGCGTGCTTATTTCAAAATGGAAGAGATTCAAACGAAAGATAAATTGCTGACTCCAGGGATGACCATTGTGGATTTGGGTGCAGCGCCTGGCGGTTGGTCTCAATATGCTGCTAAGATTATCGGAGACAACGGTCAAATCATTGCGTGTGACTTGTTACCAATGGATCCGATTGCTGGAGTGAGCTTTTTACAAGGCGATTTCCGCGAAGAAGCTGTGCTAGATGCGTTGCTGGAACGTATACAACCAAACATGGTTGATGTCGTGATGTCTGATATGGCACCTAATATAGCAGGCAACAATTCTGTGGATCAGCCAAGAGCTATGTATTTAGTTGAATTAGCTTTGGATATGTGTCGACAAGTTCTAGCTACCAATGGTAGTTTTGTTGTAAAAGTATTCCAAGGCGAAGGGTTTGACCAATATGTTAAGGACGTCCGTGAGATGTTTAAAACAGTCAAAGTTAGAAAACCCGACTCTTCTCGAGCTCGCTCTCGTGAAGTGTTTATCGTAGCAACTGGTTACAAAGGTTAACGATTCTCTTCCAAGAGTGAGAGTTAACAACATGGCTACAGGTTACAAACTGTAGTACCCTACCTTTAATTACAATTAGTTATCGAGAGGCTTACACCTTGAGTGACATGGCAAAAAATTTAATTCTGTGGCTTGTTATCGCGGTAGTGTTGATGTCGGTATTCCAGAGCTTCGGCCCTGGGGAAAGTAACGGCAGAGCAGTAGATTACACCACGTTTGTACAGGAAGTTGGCCAAGGCCAGATTCAAGACGCACAGTTCAATAACAGCGAAATCACTTTCACACGTCGTGGTGGTGGCTCTAAGTATGTAACTTACATGCCTGTTTATGATCAAAAGCTACTTGATGACTTAATTAATCAAAACGTAAAAGTTCAGGGTACACCACCTGAAGAGCAGAGCCTGCTTGGCACTATCTTCATTTCATGGTTCCCAATGATCTTACTGATTGGTGTGTGGATTTTCTTCATGCGTCAAATGCAAGGCGGCGGCGGTAAAGGCGCAATGTCTTTTGGTAAGAGCAAAGCTCGAATGATGAGTGAAGAACAAATCAAAACGATGTTTGCTGATGTTGCTGGTTGTGACGAAGCAAAAGAAGACGTGAAAGAGCTTGTGGATTACCTTCGTGACCCAAGCCGCTTCCAAAAGCTTGGTGGTAAGATCCCGACAGGTATCCTGTTGGTCGGTCCTCCTGGTACGGGTAAGACATTGCTTGCAAAAGCGATTGCTGGTGAAGCTAAAGTACCGTTCTTTACTATCTCTGGTTCTGACTTCGTTGAAATGTTTGTTGGTGTTGGTGCATCTCGTGTGCGTGACATGTTCGAACAAGCGAAGAAAGCAGCGCCTTGTATCATCTTTATCGATGAAATCGATGCGGTAGGTCGTCAACGTGGCGCTGGTGTTGGTGGTGGTCACGATGAACGTGAGCAAACACTTAACCAAATGCTGGTTGAGATGGATGGTTTCGAAGGTAACGAAGGTATTATTGTTATCGCTGCGACTAACCGTCCAGACGTACTAGACCCTGCATTACTTCGTCCTGGTCGTTTTGACCGTCAAGTTGTGGTTGGTCTACCTGATGTACGTGGTCGTGAACAGATTCTTAAAGTACACATGCGTAAAGTGCCACTATCAGGTGATGTTGAACCATCTCTGATTGCTCGTGGTACTCCAGGTTTCTCTGGTGCAGACCTTGCGAACCTTGTTAACGAAGCGGCTCTATTTGCTGCTCGTGGTAACAAACGCAATGTATCTATGGTTGAGTTTGAACTTGCGAAAGACAAAATCATGATGGGTGCAGAGCGCCGTTCAATGGTGATGTCTGAGGAAGTGAAAGAGTCAACGGCTTACCACGAAGCAGGTCACGCAATCGTTGGTCGTTTGGTACCTGAACACGATCCAGTGTACAAAGTATCAATCATCCCACGTGGTCGTGCGCTTGGTGTAACTATGTACTTACCTGAGCAAGACCGCGTAAGCATGTCTCGCCAGCATCTAGAATCAATGATCTCTAGCTTGTACGGTGGTCGTCTTGCTGAAGAGCTTATCTACGGTAAAGACAAAGTTTCGACTGGTGCGTCTAACGATATCGAGCGTGCAACTGATATTGCTCGTAAGATGGTTACGCAGTGGGGCTTCTCTGAAAAACTAGGTCCTCTTCTTTATGCTGAAGAAGAAGGCGAAGTTTTCCTAGGTCGCGGCATGAGCCAAGCGAAACATGTTTCTGACGATACAACTAGATTAATCGATGAAGAAATTCGTATTCTTATCGACCGTAACTATGCTCGTGCGAAACAGATTCTTGAAGAGAACATGGATATCATGCACTCGATGAAAGATGCGCTAATGAAGTTTGAAACGATTGATGCAGGTCAGATTGATGACTTGATGGAACGCAAAGACGACATTCGTGAGCCTGCTGGTTGGGGTGACCAGGCGAAAGCAGAACCTGCAAAGGAAGAAGCTAAACCTGAAGCTAAATCAGAAGAGAAAGCCGAAGCCGAGCCAAAAGCTGAAGAGTCGACAGTTGAAGAAGCTAAATCTGAATCAGATGACGCTCAAAACAAAGATTCTTAATCGCTAAGCTATTAATTAAAACCCTGAGTACGCTCAGGGTTTTTCTGTTTCTAGGCCAAGATATTTTTTACCTTTAAGACCCACCTTCCATGATATTAAAAGCACACAATAAAACGCTCGTTTTAGACCGCCCACATGTGATGGGTATCCTCAATGTTACGCCTGACTCTTTCTCTGATGGCGGAAAATTCAATTCATTAGATAATGCTTTACTGCAAGCAGAGCGAATGATTCAGGCTGGCGTTAGCATTATTGATATTGGTGGTGAGTCGACTCGTCCGGGTGCTCCAGAGGTGTCCTTAAAGGAGGAGTTAGCTCGAGTTATCCCGGCGATTAAAGCGATTCGCGCCAAGTTTGATGTTTGGATCTCGATTGATACCAGCAAAGCTGAGGTGATGCGCCAAGCTGTTGAAGCAGGGGCGGATTTGATCAATGATGTACGCGCACTGCAAGAGCCCGGAGCTCTAGAAGTGGCCGCAGAGGCTAATGTACCTATTTGCTTGATGCACATGAAAGGTCAGCCAAGAACCATGCAAGCCAATCCAAGCTACGAAGATGTTCTAACAGATGTCGAAGACTTTTTACAAGAAAGGGTCGAAGCTTGTGAGGCGGTCGGTATATCAAAAGAGCAGCTGATTCTTGACCCTGGTTTTGGTTTTGGTAAAACCATCGAACACAATTACCATTTATTAGCGCACCTTGAAAAGTTTCATACGCTTGGTTTGCCTGTCTTAGCGGGGATGTCGAGAAAATCGATGATCTTTAAGCTACTAGACAAAGTCCCAGCTGACTGCATGGTCGCTAGCGTTACTTGCGCAACAATCGCAGCAATGAAAGGTGCACAAATTATTCGCGTTCACGATGTTGAAGATACATTGGAAGCGATGAAGATAATCGAAGTGATGAATAACAATCACTAATCATAATTAAGGAAAATCAATATGTCTGATAAAAGACGTTACTTCGGCACAGATGGTGTACGTGGAAAAGTGGGCCAGTACCCAATCACACCTGATTTTGTTTTGAAGCTTGGCTGGGCTGCTGGTCGTGTTCTTGCAAAGCAGGGCACAAAGAAAGTGATCATTGGTAAAGATACTCGTATTTCTGGCTACATGCTTGAGTCTGCTTTAGAAGCTGGCTTAGCTGCTGCTGGTCTTCAAGCCACGTTTACGGGGCCAATGCCGACACCGGCTGTTGCCTACCTAACACAAACTTTCCGTGCTGAAGCGGGAATTGTTATCTCTGCATCGCACAACCCCTTCTATGACAACGGCATCAAGTTCTTCTCGTCTGAAGGTACTAAATTGTCGGATGAGATTGAACTCGCCATCGAAGCTGAGCTAGACAAAGATATCGAGTGCGTGGAATCTTCCGAATTAGGTAAAGCGGTACGCCTAAATGATGCAGCAGGCCGTTATATTGAATTTTGTAAAAGTACATTCCCACACAAAATGACGCTAGCGGGTATGAAAATTGTGGTGGATTGCGCGCATGGTGCGACTTACCACATTGCGCCTGCTGTATTTAAAGAGCTGGGTGCTGAGGTTGTTGCGATTGGTGTGGAGCCAAATGGAACTAACATCAACCACGAAGTCGGTGCGACTGATGTGCGCGCTCTGCAAGCTAAAGTGCTTGAAGAAAAAGCGGCGTTAGGTCTTGGCTTTGATGGTGATGGTGACCGCATCATCATGGTTGACGAGCTAGGCAATAAAGTTGATGGTGACCAAATTGCTTACATTATTGCTCGCGATGCGCTACGTCGTGGTGAGTTGAAAGGCGGCGTTGTTGGTACGCTAATGACCAACCTTGGGATGGAAAACGGCCTTAAGCAGTTAGGTATTCCGTTTGTACGTGCTGCTGTCGGCGACCGTTACGTTATGGAACAACTTCTAGCTAAAGGCTGGAAGATCGGTGCTGAGAATTCGGGGCACGTTATCCTATTAGATAAAGTGACGACAGGTGATGCTATCGTTGCTGCTCTGCAAGTATTGGCCTCAGTTGTCGATAGTGAAATGACACTGAATGAGCTTTCTCAAGGTATGACGTTATACCCTCAAGTTCTAGAAAATGTTCGTTTCAGTGGTGATTCAAACCCACTAGAAGCAGAGGCTGTGAAAGCGGCTGTTATTGAAGTCGAGATGGAACTCGGTGAGAAAGGTCGTGTGCTATTACGCAAATCGGGTACTGAGCCACTACTGCGCGTAATGGTCGAAGGTGAAGATGCTGAACTTGTTCAGAGTTCTGCACTGAAAATTGCTGATGCAGTAAAAGCGAATTGCTAATAAAACGTTTGCCGTAACAGGCGAAGTCGGTCTCACTTGTGGGGGCCGGGTTTTAGTTATGTGATGATTAAAAAGGGACGCAAATGAGTTTTGTGTCCCTTTTGCCCTTTTTTTGACCACTTGCTTGGTAAAGGCTTATTTTTTAGTAAATTCCCCTTGTCAGTCATCGTCGCATTCGCTAGTATTGCTCGGCCTTCAGTTAGGAGGTCGCTAGCCTTGTTCTTAAAAATAGTTTTTTGAACGGCGCTGGCTCAACAATTAGGAACATAGGTGGAAAAATGTTTACAGTTCTACTTGTGATTTACCTGTTGGCAGCGCTTGGTGTAATTGGCCTAGTGTTGATTCAACAAGGTAAAGGCGCAGATATGGGAGCCTCTTTCGGTGCTGGCGCTTCAAACACTGTGTTTGGTGCTGGTGGCTCAGGAAATTTCCTTACCCGAATGACTGCAATTTTTGCAACTACATTTTTTATCCTTAGCTTAGTGCTTGGTAATATGTCTACACATAAAACTGAGTCACAGTGGATTGACCCGACTCAAGGTCAGGTGATTCAACAAGCTGAAGATGCAGTGAGTGAAGTTCCGGCGCAAGGCGACGAAATTCCACAATAATCTGTAAAGATTTGATGCCGAGATGGTGAAATTGGTAGACACGCTAGCATGAGGTGCTAGTGCCTTAGGGTGTGAGGGTTCGAGTCCCTCTCTCGGCACCATGTTTACAAACTTGTAAAACATCTTGTTGGGCGTATAATGCTCACAAGTCGGACGCGGGATGGAGCAGTTTGGTAGCTCGTCGGGCTCATAACCCGAAGGTCGTCGGTTCAAATCCGGCTCCCGCAACCAATTTCAATGCTATTATATAGCTTGTATTGGTAGCAAGTTTGCACAGTGTGAACCTCACTGTGAGTTAAGTGTGATATCAAATATGATGACACTTAACATATAAGGGTCCAGCAACAAAAACCCCGGCTTATACGGGGTTTTTTGTTATCTAAGCATTTATAAATGCATTTAGATGATAATGTTTGCTTGGAATTTAAATTGGGCTTTGAGCCCTTTTTTTGTTTCTGGAGTGGTTAAATGACTGGTTTAGAAAGACAACTTACTGAAATGCTTGACGCTCCAGTAGCAGCATCAGGTTATGAGTTAGTTGGATTAGAATTTATTCGTGCTGGTGAGCACTCAACGCTACGCATTTACATCGATTCACCAAATGGTATCAATGTAGATGATTGCTCTGAAGTTAGTCACCAAGTAAGTGCCGTAATGGACGTTGAAGATCCAATTTCAGTGGCTTATAACCTTGAAGTGTCTTCACCAGGTTTAGAGAGACCACTGTTCAAAGCTGAGCATTACCAACAATTTATTGGTCACGAGGTAAGCATCGTTTTGAAAATGGCTGTCGGCAACCGTCGTAAATGGAAAGGTGATATCCAATCTATCGAAGGCGAGACAGTGAAAGTATTGGTTGAAGGACAAGAAGAAGAATTCGTCCTGAGCAATATTGCGAAAGCTAACCTGATCCCTAAATTTTAGTTCTCCTAGAGAGAAGAGCTTAAGAGGCTAGATTAATGAACAAAGAAATTTTGGCGGTAGTAGAAGCTGTTTCTAATGAGAAAGCAGTTCCTCGTGAGCGTATTTTTGAAGCGCTTGAAATCGCGCTTGCAACGGCAACAAAAAAGAAAAGCGAACTAGAAATCGAAGTTCGTGTTGAGATTGACCGTAAAACGGGTAATTTCGAAACTTTCCGCCGTTGGGAAGCTGTTGAGGAAGTTGAATTCCCAACAAAAGAAATCTCTATTGAAGCTGCAAAGTACGATGATCCAGAGATCGAACTTGGCGGTTTCATTGAAGATGATATCGAATCAGTAACGTTTGACCGTATTACGACTCAAACAGCTAAGCAAGTTATCGTACAGAAAGTACGTGAAGCTGAACGCGCTCAAATCGTTGAACAGTTTATTGATAACGAAGGCGAGCTAGTCACTGGCGCAGTTAAGAAAGTTAACCGTGACACAGTGATTCTAGATCTAGGTAACAACGCTGAAGCGGTAATCCTTCGTGATGACCAACTTCCTCGTGAAAACTTCCGTCCAGGTGACCGTGTTCGTGGTCTTCTATACGCAGTTAAGCCAGAAGCTCGTGGTTTCCAGCTTTTTGTTACTCGTTCTAAGCCAGAAATGCTAGCTGAACTATTCCGTGTTGAAGTGCCTGAGATTGGTGAAGAGCTAATTGAACTTAAAGGTGCTGCACGTGACGCTGGTTCTCGTGCTAAAATCGCCGTTAAAACAAACGACAAACGTATTGACCCTGTTGGTGCGTGTGTTGGTATGCGTGGCGCACGTGTACAAGCTGTATCTAACGACCTTGGCGGTGAGCGTATCGATATCGTGCTTTGGGATGATAACCCGGCGCAATTCGTTATCAATGCAATGGCTCCTGCTGATGTTGCTTCTATCATCGTTGATGAAGATACGCACTCAATGGACATCGCGGTTGAAGCTGACAATCTAGCGCAAGCTATCGGTCGTAGCGGTCAAAATGTACGTCTAGCGTCTCAACTTACTGGTTGGGAACTGAACGTAATGACTGTTGCTGATCTAGAGAAGAAGCACCAAGAAGAAGCAGTTGCTTCTATTGAAAACTTCATGAAGCACCTAGATATCGAAGAAGACTTTGCTCAAATGCTTGTTGAAGAAGGCTTCTCTACGCTTGAAGAAGTAGCCTACGTTCCTGTGAACGAGCTTCTTGAAGTAGATGGTCTAGATGAAGGTATCGTTGAAGAATTGCGTAACCGCGCGAAAGACGCACTGACAACTCTAGCGCTAGCGAAAGAAGAAACTTTCGATGGTGTTGAGCCAGCTGAAGACCTACTTGCACTTGAAGGTCTTGAGCGTGAAATGGCTTACAAGCTAGCAGCAAAAGGCGTTGCGACATTGGAAGACCTAGCTGACCAAGGCGTTGATGAACTAGAAGGCATCGAAGACCTAACTGCAGAGCGTGCAGGCGAGCTAATTATGGCTGCGCGTAACATCTGTTGGTTCGGCGACGAAGAATAATTCAGCAAGGAGAGAGAGCGGTATGACACAATTAACAGTTAAAGCACTGAGTGAAGAGATTGGTACGCCAGTTGACCGCTTAATTGAACAACTTGCTGATGCAGGCATGAAGAAAGCAGGGTCGGACCAAGTGACTGATTCAGAGAAGCAAACATTGCTAACGCACCTTAAAAAGGAGCACGGCGATACTTCTGGTGAAACAGAACCGACTCGTTTAACTCTTCAACGCAAGACCCGCAGCACGCTAAGTGTTGCCGCTGGAGGCGGTAAGAGTAAGGATGTTCAAGTTGAGGTACGTAAAAAGCGTACTTACGTGAAGCGCAGCACTATTGAAGATGAAGCGAAACGTGAAGCTGAGGAAGTAGCTAATCGTGAAGCGGAAGAGAAAGCACAACGCGATGCTGAAGAGCAAGCGAAACGTGATGCTGCAGAGAAAGCACAGCGCGAAGCCGAAGCAAAAGTAACACGTGAAGCGGATGCAAAACGTGAAGCTGAAGAGAAGGCTCAACGCGCACAAGCTGAAAAGGCTAAAAAAGACATGAATTCAAAAAATGCAGACGCTAACGCACAAGCGAAAAAAGAAGCGGATGAACTTAAAGCTCGTCAAGAGCAAGAAGCAACTCGTAAAGCCGAAGCTGAAGCAGCTAAGCTTGTTGAAGAAGCTCGTAAGTTAGCAGAAGAGAACCAAGAACGTTGGTCTGAAGAAGAGAAGAAGAAGAAAGAGCAAGAGAAATCTGCGGATTACCATGTGACGACTTCTACTTACGCTCGTGAAGCTGAAGATGCGGCAGACAAAAAAGATGAGAAAGCACCTCGTCGTCGCAAGAAGAAACCAGCTCCAGCAACTCAACCTGGCAATAACCGTGGTGGTCGTAACCAACGTGGTCGTGGCGGTAAAGGTAAGCTTGCTAAACCAACTTCAATGCAGCAAGGCTTCGATAAGTCAGCGACTGTTGCAAAATCTGACGTTGCTATCGGCGAAACTATCGTTGTTTCTGAACTGGCTAGCAAAATGTCAGTTAAAGCAACTGAAGTTATCAAAGTAATGATGAAGATGGGCGCTATGGCGACTATCAACCAAGTGATCGACCAAGAAACAGCACAACTTGTTGCTGAAGAAATGGGTCACAAGGTAATCCTACGTAAAGAAAACGAACTTGAAGAAGCAGTACTCGCTGACCGTGATAGCGATGCTATCGCTGAAGGTCGTGCTCCTGTTGTTACTATCATGGGTCACGTTGACCACGGTAAAACTTCAACACTTGACTACATTCGTAAAGCACACGTTGCTTCTGGCGAAGCTGGCGGTATCACGCAGCACATTGGTGCTTACCACGTAGATACTGACAACGGCATGATCACGTTCCTTGATACTCCTGGACACGCGGCCTTTACTGCTATGCGTGCTCGTGGTGCTCAAGCGACAGATATCGTTGTACTTGTTGTTGCTGCAGACGATGGCGTAATGCCACAAACAATTGAAGCAATCCAGCACGCGAAAGCGGCAGGCGTTCCTCTGATTGTTGCTGTGAACAAGATCGACAAAGAGGGTGCAAACCCAGACAACGTTAAGAATGAGCTAGCTCAATACGACGTTATCCCTGAAGAATGGGGCGGTGAGAACATCTTCGTTCACATCTCTGCAAAACAGGGTACAAACATTGATGGTCTTCTAGAGTCTATCCTTCTTCAGTCTGAAGTTCTTGAGCTTACAGCGGTTAAAGAAGGTATGGCATCTGGTGTTGTTGTTGAATCTCGTCTTGATAAAGGTCGCGGTCCAGTTGCAACAGTACTAGTACAGTCTGGTACTCTAAACAAAGGCGATATCGTTCTTTGTGGCCAAGAGTACGGCCGTGTTCGTGCAATGCGTGATGAAAACGGTAAAGACATCGAAACTGCAGGTCCATCTATCCCTGTAGAAATTCTAGGTCTTTCTGGCGTTCCTGCTTCAGGTGATGAAGCGACTGTTGTACGTGATGAGCGTAAAGCTCGTGAAGTTGCAAACTACCGTCAAGGTAAATTCCGTGATGTTAAACTAGCTCGCCAACAAAAAGCGAAACTAGAGAACATGTTCGCGAACATGACGGCAGGCGAAGTTGCTGAACTTAACGTTGTACTTAAAGCTGACGTTCAAGGTTCTGTAGAAGCGATTGCTGACTCTCTACTGAAACTGTCAACTGACGAAGTTAAAGTGAACATCGTAGGTTCTGGTGTTGGTGGTATTACTGAAACTGACGCAACGCTTGCTGCAGCTTCTAACGCTATCATCCTTGGTTTCAACGTTCGTGCTGACGCAACTGCGCGTAATACAGTTCAGAACGAAAACTTAGATCTACGTTACTACTCAATCATCTACCAACTGATTGACGAAGTTAAACAGGCAATGGGCGGTATGCTTGCTCCTGAATTCCGTCAAGAAATCATTGGTCTTGCACAAGTTCGTGACGTATTTAAGTCGCCTAAACTTGGTGCAATCGCTGGTTGTATCGTTACTGAAGGTACGATTAAGCGTAGCAACCCAATCCGTGTACTTCGTGAAAACGTTGTTATCTACGAAGGTGAACTAGAGTCACTTCGTCGCTTTAAAGATGACGTTCAAGAAGTTAAGAATGGTTACGAGTGTGGTGTTGGCGTTAAGAACTACAACGACGTTCGCGTTGGTGACCAGATCGAAGTATTCGAAATCGTTGAGGTTAAACGTACTCTAGACTAATCAGTCTGTACGACTCGACATATTGACTAAGGTTACTAACATTACTAATAAAGGTAATAAGGTAATCGGTTGTTGAATACACCATGGGGGGCTGGTAATTACCAAGCCCCCCATCTTTCTAAGTGAGAAAAGAAAATGTCAAAAGAATTTAGCCGCACACAACGTGTGTCTCAGCAGCTTCAAAAAGAGCTTGCGCTTATCCTACAACGTGAAGTTCGTGACTCACGTATCGGTATGGTAACTATCTCAGACGTAGAAGTGTCTCGTGACCTTGCTTACGCAAAAGTGTTCGTTACTTTCCTATGTATCGGTGAGCAAACACCTGAATCATGTCTTGCTGCTCTTAAAGAGCATGAAGTGCCAGTTCGTATGGCTCTTGGTAAGCGTATTCGTCACCGTCTAACGCCTGAAGTGCGTTTTACTTACGACAACACACTAGTAGAAGGCATGCGTATGTCTAACTTAGTAAGTGAAGTTTTAAACGACGATAAGCGTAAGCAAGAAGAGTCTGGCCGCACTGACGAAACTCAGTCTAAGGGCGAAGAGTAATGGCTCGCCGTCGTAAAGGTCGCCCTATCAACGGGGTAATTCTGTTAGATAAGCCAACGGGCATTTCGTCTAATGATGCACTGCAAAAAGTAAAACGTATTTACTTTGCAGAGAAGGCAGGGCACACCGGTGCTCTTGATCCTCTTGCGACTGGCATGCTGCCAATTTGTCTTGGTGAAGCAACGAAGTTTTCTCAGTTTCTATTAGATTCTGACAAGCGCTACGTAGTAATCGCTAAGCTTGGTGAGCGTACCAATACCTCTGACTCTGATGGTGAAGTGGTAGAGACACGAGATGTTAACGTGACTCAAGAGCAACTTGAACGCTGCATTGCAAGCTTCAAAGGGGAAACCGACCAGATTCCATCAATGTTCTCAGCATTGAAGTATCAAGGTAAGCCTTTGTATGAATACGCACGTGCAGGTATCGAGGTGCCTCGTGAATCTCGTAAAATCACTGTTTACTCTATTGAACTGCTTCGCTTTGAAGGTGATGAAGTTGAGATGGAAGTGCATTGTTCAAAAGGCACTTACATCCGCACAATTACCGATGATCTTGGTGAAATGCTAGGTTGTGGTGCCCACGTGACCATGCTTCGCCGTACTGGTGTTGCTAAGTATCCGTACGATCGTATGGTGACTTTGGAGCAGTTGAACGAGATCCTAGAGCAAGCGCAGGCGCAAGAAATTGCACCCAAAGAGCTGCTTGATCCACTATTAATGCCAATGGATACAGCCGTTGAAGACTTACCAGAAGTTAACTTAAACGCGGAACTGACTGATCTAGTTCAGCACGGTATGCCCGTTCAGGTTTCTGGTGCGCCGACTGAAGGTACGGTTCGCATGACAAGTGGTGAAGAGAAACTGTTTGTTGGTGTTGCTCAGATTGCTGAAGATGGCCGAGTTGCACCGAAGCGTTTGGTTGTTTTCAGAGATGAAGAGCCACAAGCATAACGCTGAAACCTAGTTAGGTGTTGGCGCTTAGCCTGGAAAAGCGAATCAATAATATAGAAAGCGAGCCCTTAATTTTAATGGTTCGCTTTTTTCGTTTTTCATTAGTTCGATTGTTATTGCACCAATTCGTAAACTTCCCTATAATCCTCGGCTCGCGTAGCGGCTGAATCAGAGATTGGCTGCTACAAATATAAACTTACTCTTATCAGGAGAGATTTATGTCTCTGAATGCAGAAACTAAAGCAGCAATCGTTGCAGAATACGCACAATCTGAAGGCGACACAGGTTCACCAGAAGTACAAGTAGCACTACTTACTGCTTCTATCAACCACCTACAAGGTCACTTCAAAGCGCACAAACACGATCACCACAGCCGTCGTGGTCTATTACGTATGGTTTCTAGCCGTCGTAAGCTTCTTGATTACTTGAAAGGCAAAAACCTTACTCGTTACCAAGACCTAATCAAGCGTCTAGGCCTACGTCGCTAATAGCGATGTCTGCAAAGACAGTTTGAAGAAAAGGAGCATTTATGCTCCTTTTTTTGTGCCTGTTATATTTTTAATGTTAAAAATGAAGGTTCTCTGTGCGGTTAACCTGATTTTTAATCGTGAAAATGTCTCTTACCAAGAAAATAGTTTATACTCTCGCACGCGAATAATTGTTTGATTATTTCGCACCCTAATTAGCTCAACAATAACAGTCACAGATGTCGGCCAATAGGTCGCGACTATTAAAAGCAGATGTTTAGTCTGATTGAACTTCTCGTCTTTTTTTACTAGTCGCGATTAGTTATTGCTGAGCATTCATTCACTTATTCTGAAAAGAGATTTTCAGATGAAGGATATACAATGTTTGAAAAACCAGTTGTAAAGTCATTCCAGTACGGTAACCACACCGTTACTCTAGAAACGGGCGTAATGGCACGTCAAGCTACTGCTGCTGTAATGGCGACTATGGACGATACATCAGTATTCGTTTCTGTTGTTGCTAAAAAAGAAGCTGTTGCAGGTCAAGATTTCTTCCCTCTAACAGTTAACTACCAAGAGCGTACATACGCTGCGGGTAAAATTCCCGGTGGTTTCTTCAAGCGCGAAGGTCGTCCATCTGAAGGCGAAACGTTAACAGCTCGTCTGATTGACCGTCCAATTCGTCCACTTTTCCCAAGTGCGTTTAAAAACGAAGTTCAAGTTATCGCTACGGTTGTTTCTATCAACTCTGACGTAAACCCAGACATGATCACTATGATCGCAACGTCTGCTGCACTTGCTATCTCTGGTGCTCCATTCAATGGTCCTATCGGTGCTGCACGTGTTGGTCACATCGACGGCGAACTTGTTCTTAACCCATCAAATACTGAGCTTGAAAACTCTAAACTAGACCTAGTTGTGTCTGGTACAGAAGGCGCAGTACTTATGGTTGAATCTGAAGCAGATAACCTATCTGAAGAAGAAATGCTTTCAGCTGTTGTTTACGGTCACGACCAACAACAAGTTGTAATCAAAGCAATCAACGAGTTTGCTGCTGAAGTTGCAACTCCATCTTGGAACTGGGAAGCGCCAGCAGTTAACACTGAGCTTAAAGCTCAAGTTGCTGAACTTGCTGAAACTCGTCTATCTGACGCGTACCAGATCACTGAGAAAATGGCTCGTTACGAGCAAGTTGGCGCAATCAAGAACGACACTGTTGAAGCTCTAATTGCACAAGACGAAAACCTAGATGAGCGCGAAATCCGCGGCATGCTTGGTTCTCTAGAGAAAAACGTAGTACGTAGCCGCATCATTGCTGGCAACCCACGTATCGATGGCCGTGAAAAAGACATGGTTCGTGCGCTAGACGTACGTACTGGTGTTCTTCCACGTACACACGGTTCTTCTCTATTCACTCGTGGTGAAACTCAAGCACTTGTTACTGCAACGCTTGGTACACAACGTGATGCACAAATCATCGACAGCCTAATGGGTGAGAAGAAAGACAACTTCCTTCTACACTACAACTTCCCTCCATACTGTGTAGGTGAGACTGGTTTCGTTGGTTCTCCTAAGCGTCGTGAAATTGGTCACGGTAAGCTTGCTAAGCGTGGTATCCAAGCAGTAATGCCTTCTGTTGACGAATTCCCATACACAGTTCGTGTTGTATCGGAAATCACAGAATCTAACGGTTCTTCTTCAATGGCTTCTGTATGTGGTACATCTCTAGCTCTTATGGATGCTGGTGTTCCAATCAAAGCTTCTGTTGCGGGTATCGCAATGGGTCTTGTTAAAGAAGGCGACGATTTCGTAGTTCTTTCTGACATCCTTGGCGACGAAGATCACCTAGGTGATATGGACTTTAAAGTAGCAGGTACTAACGCTGGTATCACTGCACTTCAAATGGACATCAAGATCGAAGGTATCACTAAAGAGATCATGCAAATTGCTCTTAACCAAGCGCAAGGTGCACGTAAGCACATCCTTTCTGTAATGGATGAAGCTATCTCAGGTGCTCGTGAAGATATCTCTGAATTCGCTCCACGTATCCACACAATGAAAATCAGCTCTGATAAGATCAAAGATGTTATCGGTAAAGGCGGCGCAGTTATCCGTGCTCTTTGTGAAGAAACGGGTACTACAATCGAAATCGAAGACGATGGCACAATCAAGATTGCTGCTACTGAAGGCGCAGCTGCTAAAGAAGCTATCCGTCGTATCGAAGAGATCACTGCTGAAGTTGAAGTTGGCCGCATTTACCAAGGTAAAGTTGCTCGTCTAGCTGACTTCGGTGCATTCGTTACTATCCTTCCAGGTAAAGATGGTCTAGTACACATCTCTCAAATCGCTGATAAGCGCGTTGAGAAAGTGTCTGACTACCTAACTGAAGGTCAAGAAGTACCAGTTAAGGTTCTTGAAATTGACCGTCAAGGCCGTGTACGTCTAAGCATGAAAGAAGCAGTTGAGACGCCAGCTGAAGGCGAAGCACCTGCTGCTGAGTAATTCTTAGCCTATTAATGGGACTATCGCTTTTTAGTGATTTCTAACCCATTGGTAAAAAAGCATGTTATAAAGGGGAGCATATCGCTCCCCTTTTTTATTGCGGTCATAACAGGAGTAATTATTTGTGAAATGGTTTCAAACCGCGAGTATGTGTTTACTGCTTGTACTGACAGGTTGTGCGACAACATCAGATAACACCTCACGTTGGGTTTATCCACCAATGGCTGTGCCGCTGCAACCAAGCGTTCAGCAAGAGGTTCAAATTGCACGTCTTAGTCAATTATTACAGCGCCCGGACTTGAATGATGAAGTTCGATCTAAGATGCTGTTTGAACGTGGTAACTACTACGATAGTGTTGGCCTGCGTGATCTAGCACGTCTCGACTTCAACCAATCTCTTTCATTGAACCCTGCTCAACCTGATATCTTCAACCTTTTGGGGGTTTACTTTACGCAGGTAGGGGAGTTTGATGCCGCTTATGAATCTTTTGATTCTACGTTAGAGCTTGATCCTGCAAACTCTTACGCAGAAAGAAACCGCTCTATCGCACTCTACTACGGCGAACGTTATGATTTAGCCAATGAAGAGATGACGAAGCATTATACCGATGACCCAAGTGATCCATTCCGTGCGCTTTGGTTGTATATCATTCAGCACGAACTCACGCCAGAGCAAGCCAAGCTTGATTTGCAAAAACGTTACGAGAGCCGTGATGAGCAGTGGGGTTGGGTATTAGTCGCGATTATGCTTGATGACATTACTGAAGAGCAGGCTTTTAAGGCCATCTTGACCGGTACTCGTGACAACACGTTACTTGCGCAGCGCCTAACTGAGACATATTTCTACCTTGCTAAGCGTTACCACATGAATGGGGACTACGCGAATGCGATCTCTCTGTACAAGTTGTCAGTGTCTTTCAATGTGTATGAATATGTAGAGCATCGTTACTCTTTCTTAGAGCTAAGCCGTATATTTACTACTCTTAAAGCCGAGCACTTAGCAAAAGTTAAGTTGGCTGAGGCCGAAGAAAAAGCCGACACAAAGTAAACGATATATTTTGATTCCGAAGAACCGCTGCCTGTCAGCGGTTTTTTTATGCTCCTTTTTTATGCTCCGTTTTTATAAACAAAAAAAGGGGGGCTCGCTTTTGATTGCTTTTTATTTAAACAATACTAAAATAGTTAGCCTTGCTAACTAAATGCGATTCTTGATTAGGTGAGTATGCTGAACCAGAATTTAGAAAAGATTGAGCGCTTCGCCTCTAAGATATGGCGAACTCAGGTAAATGAAGATCCTATTTGCCAATTGAGCTTCAATGAGTATGACTATTTGAAGGTCATTCAATCTTCTCCTGAACCGATCCGATTGACTGATCTTGCGATTGAGATGCAGGTTACAAAGCCTTCAGCAACCACTATGGTTCAGAGACTAGAGAGAAAGGGGCTTGTTGAGCGTAAAGTTTCGCTCGAAGATGCGAGGTCTAAGTTGGTCGTATTGACCAGCAAAGCTGAAGTCGGCTTAGAAGAAGAAAGTAAGATCTATCAGGTCATGGCACAGATATTGGAAAGTCGTTTGTCTGAGCAAGAGTCTCAGCAGCTAAACCTATTATTAAATAAAGCTTTGAAGTAAATAATTTAGATATTTAGTTAGCCTTGTTAACTAATTTTTCGAGTCATATCTTGTTGATATGCGACTCACAGATGAAAGTAGAGTAAGAAATGAGTAACTCAATTAGTCGTCAGTTTTGGCGATACACAATCCCTACTGTGGCTGCCATGTTGGTTAATGGCCTTTACCAAGTGGTGGATGGCATCTTCATTGGCCGCTATGTGGGGGCTGATGGACTTGCAGGTATCAATGTTGCGTGGCCTGTGATTGGTTCGATTCTCGGTATTGGTATGTTGGTGGGTGTAGGTACAGGTGCGCTTGTCTCGATTCGCCAAGGTGAAAAAGATACTCAAGGCGCTAAGGAGATCTTAGCAACAGGTTTAACCTTGTTGTTGGCGATAACACCTATTGTTTCTGCATTGCTGTTTTTGTTTGCTGATAACTTCTTGCTTTGGCAGGGCGCAGAAGGGAGAGTGTATGAACTTGGCCTACAATACTTACACATTCTGATTGGCGCGAGTGTCTTCACGCTAGGTTCGATCGCGATGCCGTTTTTACTGCGTAACGATGACAGCCCGAACTTGGCCACCATACTGATGATTGTCGGTGCGGTGATCAATATAGCTCTGGATTATCTGTTTATTGCTCAGCTTGGTTGGGAGTTGAAGGGTGCTGCATTGGCAACCGCGATTGCTCAGTTTGTAGTAACAGGTTTGGGGTTAGCTTACTTCTTCTCACGTCGAGCAAACCTGCGCTTGCGTTGGAATGAACTGAGACTGAAGCTTGATGTGATTCCACAAATCTTTGCCATTGGTACATCAAGCTTCTTTATGTACGCTTACGGTTCGATGATGGTTGCGCTGCACAATGCGTTGTTCTCTCAATATGGCGACCAGTTGATGATTGGTGCTTACGCGATTTTGGGCTACATAGTGACGGTTTATTATCTCACGGCTGAAGGTATCGCCAACGGCATGCAACCATTGGTGAGTTATAACCATGGTGCGCGTAACCAAGCGAATATCCGTAAGCTACTTAAGATTGCGATGATGAGTTCGGTATTGATTGGTGTGGCGTTCGTGCTGCTTCTGAACGCGTTCCCACGAGAGTTTGTGTCAGTCTTTAACTCAGATGAACCTCAGCTAGTTGAGTACACCGTGTTGGGTATTCGATTGCACATGTTTGCACTGGCGCTTGATGGCTTCTTAGTGGTAGCGGGTGCTTACTATCAGGCGGTCAACAAAGGCAGTAAAGCGATGTTTGTCATGCTAGGTAATATGCTTATCCAGTTACCTTTCTTGTACATTATGCCTAAGTTGTACGGTGTGCCGGGGATCTGGGTTGCGTACCCACTGTCTAATATTGCGCTAAGCGTGGTGGTGATGGTGATGCTCTACAAAGATGTAAAGAAGCTCGATGTCTCACCGATGAATACAGCGGCGGCATAGGTCGTATTTCTTAAGTAGAATTAAAAAGGTCTAGCGAATGCTAGACCTTTTTGTCTCTGTGGCTGATGGGTTTAACTCTAGAAACTAGATGTTTTTAACGTCTAAACCCGCAAGCTGATGCCAGTAGCCATTGCACTGGCGGCTTTCAATCTTCATTGGTTTTTGACCTTGCTCGTTCGCTCTGAAGTTATTGATTTCAGAGAAAGTGTCGATACCCAATGGACTCAGGCGAACGACATCGACCAAGTCATGCATGCTCGGTAGATCATTGACTAGGTTGTAGCAGTAACCTGATTGCGTCTGGATACCATTAAGGTTAAATACCGATTGGCCTTCTTGGCTTTCGACCTGTAGACCTGTTGGGTATTTGATGCAGCAGGTTTCGCAATCGTCTTTGGCTTTGTTCTCTGCTCGGGCTGTAAAGCAACGTGCAGAGTAAGCAAGAGGTAAGTAGCCATGGCTAAACACTTCTACTTCGAACTTATTACGAATATTAAGCTCTTCGCACTGTTTCATTACGTTGCTTAGCCACTCGCGAGAAAGCTCAACGGGCATACACCAACGCGTCATACCTTGTTTCAAGAACAGGTTCAGAGTGCGTGCATTGTAGGTGTTCACCGCAGGGCCAACAACAAAAGGCACCTTACTTTCACTTGCCAGTTGAATCGCAGATACATCATTGGCTTCAATGGCGAAGTCACCGTTATCAATGTACTTCTTCATGATGTTGACTTCGCTTGGGGCTTCTAGCAATGCCATGGTTGAAAGTACCACTTGCTTACCTGAATCAGACAGCTCTTTTGCTATGTCCATCCAGTGTTTTGCTTTCATCTCACGGCGCTTTGAGCACACCGCTTCACCGAGGTAGATGATGTCGGCAGAGCTTGATTTTGCTTGCTCATAGAAGCTTTCAACATCTTGTTTTGGCCAAAAATAAAGTAGAGGGCCTAATGCGTATTTCATTGAGTTCTCCATTTGGCTCTATTGCCATTTACGGTGGTAAGCGCCAAGCGTGGTTTGTGTACCTTCAGATACATTCGCCAGTGTCGCATTCCAAGCTTGTTCCACTTGGTATTGTTCAGGGTTCGCTAAGTAGCGATCGATGGCTGCGCGCCAAGTGCGAGTGACTTGCTCGACATAAGCAGGGCTACGTTGGCGACCTTCAATCTTCACAGAAGCAACATTCGCGGCGAAAAGCTCAGGCAACATAGATAGTGTGTTAAGGCTAGTTGGCTCTTCAAGTGCGTGATAACGCTTTCGCTCACCATCTACTTCTGCTTCAAATCGGCCTTTACATAGCGTTGGGTAACCTGCGTTCTCACCTGCTTCATACTTGTCGATAAGGATTTCGTTCAAGCGAGATTCAAGTCCGCCATCCGTTTCTTGCCAGCGAACGTATTTTGCTGGAGAACATGCCCCAACCGTATTTGGCGATTCACCCGTCATGTATGAAGAGAGGTAGCAACGGCCTTCTGCCATGATACATAAGCTACCAAAAGCGAATACTTCGAGGTCAACGTCAGAAGTGATGTTACGAGAAAGCTGTTTGACCTGATGGATCGACAATACGCGCGGCAATACCACACGCTTAACGTTGAAATTTTTATGATAGAAGTCGATAGCGGCTGCATTGGTCGCAGATGCTTGTACTGATAAGTGCAGCTCTAGTTCTGGATATTTATTTGCAGCGTACTCGAGCACCGCGATGTCAGCGATGATAAGCGCATCAACGCCTAGTGCGGCGGCGTTATCTACAGCATTAGTCCAGCGTTCGAAGCCGTTTGGGTGAGCAAAAGTATTTAAGGCAACGTGAATTTTCTTGTTGCGGTCATGTACATACTGCACAGCACGATCGAGCTTTTTACCCGCAAAATTAAGGCCTGCGAAGTGTCGGGCATTCGTATCGTCTTTGAATCCGATATAGACAGCATCCGCACCGCAATCAATAGCGGTTTTCAAAGCAGGTAAGTTACCCGCTGGGCATAAGAGTTCCATTTGCTCACTACCAATAGAATAAAATTGAAGCGAGTATTTTATGAAGAATTATGAATGACGGAATTGATGTAAGGCAGGTTTAGATGGATAAATCTGCTTTTACCCCATTTGAGGTACTGACGAATGGCGAATTTACGCTTTAGCTTGGTGCTGGAGGGCGTGTTTAATTAATTCTTGTGACGACGGTTTTGGGCGAACAGTTCTTCAACCTCTTGTTTTGGTTGAGGGCGATAGAAGTGGAAACCTTGAATTGAACCACAGTTGAGGTTTGACAGTAGGGTTGCTTGTTCACTGGTTTCGACACCCTCTGCAACCACGGTTAAATCGAGAGATTTCCCAAGGTTGATGATGTTTTCAATTACGGTAATTTGCTTTGGTAAGGTATCGATATCTGAGATAAAAGCCCGGTCAATTTTAAGCTCATCAATCGGAAAGCGAGCAAGGTAAGATAGAGAAGAGTAACCCGTACCAAAGTCATCAATGGATAACGCAAAGCCAAGTCTCTTAATCGCGTTCAGCATTTGAAGCGTGTGCTCACTATCACTCATTACGGCACTTTCTGTAAGCTCAAAGGTAATCGCACTAGGATCTAGCTCAGTAGAACGCAGCAACTTCTCCATGAAATCAATCAATTTTGGATTACCAAACTGCTCTGGTGAAAGGTTGATCGCGACGCGACCAGGTAAAATACCTTGCATCTTCCAACGTTTCACCGTGGCAAATACTTCGCGCATTACCACACGACCAAGTTGTTCAATAAGGCCAGCACGTTCCGCTACTGGAATAAATGCGGCAGGGCTAATATAACCTTCTACAGGGTGCTTCCAACGTACCAGAGCTTCTGCTCCGTTAATGGTGAAGTCACGCGCATTTACTTTTGGTTGGTACCAAACCTCAAGCCCGTTCTGTTGCAGTGCTTTTTGCAGTTCTATCTCAAGCCACAGTCGCATTCGCGCTTCTTTGTTCATCTGTTCGTTGAACTTGATCAGGCGGTTGCGTCCACGATCCTTAGCTTCATACATTGCGGTGTCAGCATTCTGTAGCAAGATACGTGCGTCACTGCCATCGTGAGGAAAGCTCACACTACCAATCGAGCAGGCTAAACGCTTACTAAAATGGTGGAGATCGAAGGGTTGGTTGATCAGAGATATGATCTTTTCAGAGAGTATTTCAGGTGTTCGTGGGTGTTCAGGCTCAGGTAGAATAATACCAAATTCATCACCGCCTAAATGGCCAATAATAGCTTGACGAGGCAGTTGTCGTTTTAAGCGAGATGCGACCTCTTTAATCACTTTATCACCGATGTGGTGGCCAAGTGAGTCATTGATATTTTTGAAGTTATCGATGTCTAAGTAGAGCATCACAACAGGGGTCTTGTTGTGAATGAACTGCTCAAGGCTTTTGGTAAACCCAAGTCGGTTGTAGAGCTTAGTCAGTGTATCGATGTAGGCATCTTCACTGTTAGCGGGTGTGTATTGTTTTGTTGTTTCTTGAGCGTCTTGAATAAGTACGAGTTGGGTACTGCTCCCAAGAATGACCGTCGAGTCGATATTTAACTGAACTTTACGTTCAAAGCCACATCGAGCACCCGTTAAACAAACCAAGCCAGACTCAGAAATAATGGAGCTGAGGTCATTATTAAAGACTGTTTTGGTTTGTTCATCGATAAATAATCGGCCTAACTCTTCGCCAATCAATTCTGTGGTGGCGTTAAAACCAAGTAAGCGCGCAGCTGCAGGGTTCGAAGACAGAATGTAGTCGTTTTCAACTAATAGCAATCCGTCTGGGAGCAGGTCAGATAGCTTGTGGAATTTCGCTTCAGACTCTTCTAAAGAACGGACAAGTACTTGGTTTTCAGATGTATCGAAGGCGTGAAAGATGATGTATTCAGTCTTTTTACCATTGGTAAGCGGAGATAGGCTGAAATGAAGGCTAGTGTCTAAAGCCGTTTCGTTTAGGGTGATTTCGGCCTCAATCGTTTCGCCATTGAATGCACGCTCATAGTAAGGCTTAAGGTGTTGGTAGAATTGCTCGCCCAAGGTTTGGCGGTCATTCATGCCTACAAGCTCTGTTTTACTTAAACCAGCAATATCACAGTAACGCTCATTCACCATAAAATAGTTATGTTGAGCATCAAGTACCGCAAAAAAGAACGGGCTGTTTGCAGTAAGCTGTGTAAACCAATGTTGTAGTTGCTGGGGAGGCATCAAAGTACTACCAATTCTCCAAGAGCTTGAATATTCACTATCGATAAACATTGATTACTTTTTGTTCAGCTATCGATGTTTACTTGTGAGTGCAGCGATTCGCTGTGATTTTCATGACCAGAGTTACTATAACTGTGATTATCAATATATTAAAGGTCGAGCATCAAACTGAATTAATTTGATACATAACAGTAACTGAGATCTCAACATCATCTATGATGCTTTCTATATTATTGACAAAGTTACGGATAAGTCACGTGATAAACAAGATACGCACTCAACTAGTTCAAAATGCCGCATCAATTTTGCGATCTCCAGTCCAGTTATTACCAAAATCAGTACAAAAAAAAGCCTTATTAGAAGCATTGAAAAATGTATTCAAGGAGGCTTTAGAGGATGGTGATTTTGAGTTCTTAGAAGACAAGTGGCTTAAAGTTTCAATAAAAGATATGGGGTTAAGTTGGTGTATTAGCTACAAAAATGAGCAACTAGTTGTCGCTGATAAAGAGGTCAATGAAGATGTGAGTTTTAGTGGCAATCTAAATGATCTCGTGTTGATTGCTGGGCGAAAAGAAGACCCAGATACGCTTTTCTTCCAACGTCGACTGTCTATTGAAGGCGATACCGAGCTAGGCTTGGAAGTGAAAAATTTGATGGATAGCGTCGATTTAGACTTATTGCCGACTCCTATGAAAACTTTGTTAAATCAATTAGCTGATTTTGTGCAGAAGGGAGTACAATCCCCAGATACACAAAGTGAGGTAATGAATGCTTATTCGAACTGAAGCACCGGCAGATATACTTGTCATCGATCGTTTATTGAAATCTGTTTTTGAAACGGATGCAGAAGCTAATTTGGTTATGAGCTTGCGTGAGAATAGCCATTTAACGCTATCGCTGGTGGCTTGTTCTGATGAAGGGGAGGTGGTTGGTCACCTGATGTTTAGCCCTCTTACTCTTGATGGTGACGATCATAACTGGCAGGGGCTCGCACCTCTCGCCGTGAAAGAAGAGTTCCGCAATCAAGGCATTGCCAAATCACTGGTTGAAGACGCATTTTCTACTTTGGTAGATTTTGGTTACCCAGCCTGTGTTGTACTCGGTGATCCTGCTTACTACGGTCGTTTTGGTTTCAAGGCGGCGAGCGAATTTGGCCTGAGTTGTGTTTGGGATGTGCCTGAAGGCGCTTTTCAAGCGATTGAGTTGGTAGAAGGGGCGTTTGCTGGGCATTCTGGTGAAATTGCTTACAGCCCAGAGTTCAACGACTTATAAGCTGATTTACCACTCAATAAGATACAAACTGATTTAGTCTAAATAAAGGAGCTTGATGCTCCTTTATTTTTTGTTAGTATCAGCCCCAATGAGCACCGTTTAAGTTCACTCGAAGAATATTAATACCAACAAACCAAAGGTTACGACCGCTAGATATGTCACAAACACACGCGCAATATCTACAAGAGATGGGCATTAGCCAATGGGAGTTAAGTCACCCAGAGCGTTTGGCTGGTTATGAATCTGAATTGACTCTGTTATCGAATGATTGCAAGTTACTGTTGGTTTCACCAGAAAAACCTCAGGATGATCTCGCCGTGATGTTTGAGCGAGTACTCAAAAGTATCAAGCTCGACTTATCTCAAGCTTTACACCTTCAACCGCAACACTTGTCTGCTGTGGATTTAAGTTCGGTTGAATGGGTATGGTTTGCTGGTTGCGAATCTGCCCATGAACTGAAGGCAAAAACACTTCAATCTCCATTACTGTCTGACATTAACGGTAATAACCAACATCGCCGCGACTTATGGCAACAAATTTGTGCTTATGACTAATCAACTTTTACCCACTTCAGAACAACACCTAGACGCAATTTGGCAAATTGAGCAGACCGCGCATTCTCATCCTTGGTCTGAAAATATGATCCGTGATCTTAATAGTCGTGGAGGCAGCCACCGTGTTTTAGAAGTCGATGGAAAGGTTGTCGGCTATTTCTATGCTCAGAACATTGTCGGTGAGGTTACTTTGCTGACGATAGCGGTTGACCCTAAGCAGCAAGGCAAAGGTTACGGTAAGGCTTTGGTTGAGCACTTTCTCGATATGTGTGAACAAGCTGACGCGGAAAGTGCTTGGCTGGAAGTTCGCGAAAGTAATGTGAATGCTTTTAATCTTTACGAGAAGGCTGGCTTTAATGAAGTCGACCGCCGTCGTAACTATTATCCAACCAAGCAAGGCAACGAAGACGCCATCATTATGAGCTATCTTTTTATGTCTTTTAGCTAGTCATGTTACGTCTTTTCGCGAACTAGACCGCTAGCTCCGGAATGAGCCACAAAATAGGGTGTAAACTGACCCTTTAGAAAGTGACACGCTTTCTGTATAATCCGCACACAGAATTCAAGGGCAAGTATTATCTACTTGCCCTTTTTACGCTTTAGATCAGCAAAGGGCGACTATGTCTTTCCAACAAGAAGTGAGCAAACGTAGAACGTTTGCGATTATCTCTCACCCGGATGCGGGTAAAACCACGATTACTGAAAAAGTTCTTTTATTCGGAAACGCGATTCAAAAAGCGGGTACCGTAAAAGGCCGTGGCTCTAACCAGCACGCTAAATCTGACTGGATGGAGATGGAAAAAGAACGTGGTATCTCGGTAACTACGTCTGTAATGCAATTCCCATACAACGATTGTCTAGTCAACCTACTCGATACTCCTGGACACGAAGATTTCTCGGAAGATACGTACCGTACATTAACCGCGGTTGACTCTTGTTTGATGGTTATCGATGCTGCGAAAGGTGTCGAGGATCGTACTCGTAAACTGATGGAAGTAACGCGTCTACGTGATACACCAATCGTAACGTTTATGAACAAACTTGACCGTGATGTTCGTGACCCAATGGAAGTGCTAGATGAAGTGGAAAGCGAGCTAGGTATGGCTTGTGCTCCAATCTCTTGGCCTATCGGTTGTGGTAAAGAGTTTAAAGGCGTTTACCACATTCACCGTGATGAAACGATCTTGTATGAATCTGGCCACGGCCATGAGATCCAAGAAGTTCGCATTATCAAAGGTCTAGATAACCCTGAACTAGACGAAGCTGTTGGCGAAGATCTGGCGAGCAGCGTTCGTGAAGAGCTTGAATTGGTTATTGGCGCATGTCCTGAGTTTGATCACGAACTATTCCTTGCTGGCGAGTTGACTCCAGTTTACTTCGGTACTGCATTGGGTAACTTCGGTGTTGACCATATGCTTGATGGCCTAACTCGATGGGCTCCTGCGCCTCAAACACGTCAAGCAAATGAGCGTGATGTTGAAGCGACTGAAGAGAAGTTCTCTGGTTTCGTATTTAAGATCCAAGCAAACATGGACCCAAAACACCGTGACCGTATCGCATTCATGCGTATCGTATCGGGTACTTACGACCAAGGTATGAAGATGAACCATGTTCGTACTGGTAAGAACGTCAGTATCTCTGATGCAGTAACCTTCATGGCGGGTGACCGTGCTCGTGCTGAAAAAGCATACGCGGGTGACATAATTGGTCTGCATAACCACGGCACAATTCAGATTGGCGATACCTTTACTCAAGGCGAAAGCTTGAAGTTCGCAGGTATTCCTAACTTTGCGCCTGAGCTATTCCGTCGTATTCGTCTGCGCGATCCATTGAAGCAGAAGCAACTTCTAAAAGGCTTGGTTCAGCTTTCTGAAGAGGGCGCGGTTCAAGTATTCCGTCCTTTGCAAAATAACGATCTGATCGTTGGTGCAGTTGGTGTACTTCAGTTTGATGTGGTTGTAGCGCGCTTGAAAGCGGAATACAACGTTGAAGCAATTTACGAAGGTGTGAACGTTGCAACTGCACGTTGGGTTGAGTGTGATGACGCTAAGAAACTAGAAGAGTTCAAACGTAAGAGCCAAGCTAACCTAGCGTTAGATGGTGGTGATAACCTATCTTACATCGCACCGACTATGGTGAATTTGAACCTAGCTTCTGAACGTTTCCCAGAAGTTCAGTTCCGAGCGACGCGCGAGCACTAATCACTCTGCGCTCTATTCGAGTTAAACAAAAACGTCTATTGTTCTGCAATAGGCGTTTTTTTATTCGTGTCATTTGAGGTTAGAGGCTTAAGGTAAGTATGTTCAGTTGGATAAAAGCTTGGATTAATAAATACGATAAGTGGTGCGAAGAGCTTGGCTTAACGCCTGAAAATAAGCGCAGCTGCGTGGCTTATCGCCGTGATCCTCAAGGACAACAAACAGAGAGTAGGGAAGATGACACCAGAATTAAGTGAATTTCCGCTGTTTGACACCCATTGCCATGCGGACTTTGACATCTTTGAGCAAGGTTTTTCACTTGATAAAGGTATTGAAGGTTACGTTAAAGAGGCGAAACAGGCGCAAGTCGAGAAGTTAATCATCCCTTCTATTGGCCAAAGTAACTGGAGGAAGCTTGGTGAGATCGCTCAATCTTACCCTAATGTTTACTACGCTTTAGGTTTCCATCCTTATTTTTTAGAGCAAGCCAATGACGAGCAATTCTCAGAGCTTCGCCGATTACTCTCATCAAAAACCAGTCAATGTGTTGCGATAGGAGAGTGTGGTCTCGACTTTTTTGTCGATGTTGCACGGGAGAAACAAGAGCGTTTTTTCATTCAACAAATAGAGCTAGCTAAGGCGTTTAAGCTGCCTTTAATCATCCATGAAAGGAAGTCTTTTAACCGACTTATTGAGCTAATAAAGCAGTATAAATTTACTTTGGGTGGCGTGATTCATGGATTTTCAGGGAGCGAACAGCAGGCTTTGGCGTGGATTCAGCTTGGTTTCTATATTGGTGTCGGTGGAACGATTACTTACCCAAGAGCACAAAAAACACGCACCACTATCTCAAAACTGCCTCTTGAGTGCCTGGTATTAGAAACGGATGCCCCGGATATGCCCATGCATGGAAAACAAGGAAATGTTAATCATTCCAAGTATTTAGTTACGATCTTAAATGAACTGTTTTTGCTTAGAAAAGAACCGAAGCAATCGGTTGCAGCGCAAATTTGGCAAAGTAGCCATCGCGCATTCGGTATATGTGAATAAAATCGAAGGTTTTTGTTTATCGTTTGCGTAAATTGCACTTGGCTTGTGATTTGGCTCACATTTGCGTGTGAATGGTACATGAATCTTCTACGAAAGTGTGAGGACGGCATTACTTTATTAGTGGTCGCATGAGTATAATTGCCTCCGCTTTATAGCCCCATTTTGTAACACGCCAATAAATAACTAATAAGGAAGTCATAAACTATGAGCCTGTTTATGAGCCTCGTCGGAATGGTTGCACTGATTGCAATCGCAGTACTACTATCCGACAACCGCAAAGCAATTAATCTAAGAACAGTGGGTGGCGCTTTCGCTATCCAATTCGCACTTGGTGCATTCGTACTTTACATCCCTTGGGGTCGTGATCTACTTGCAGGTTTCTCTGCTGGTGTAGCAAACGTGATCGACTACGGTAAAGATGGTACTGGCTTCCTATTTGGTAGCCTTGTTAACTTCTCAGTTGACGGTATCGGATTCATCTTTGCATTCCAAGTTCTACCAACACTAATCTTCTTCTCTGCTCTTATCTCTGTACTTTACTACATTGGTGCGATGCAAGTTGTAATCAAGGTTCTTGGTGGTGGTCTTCAGAAAGCTCTAGGTACTTCTCGCGCCGAGTCTATGTCTGCAGCTGCAAACATCTTCGTTGGTCAAACGGAAGCGCCTCTAGTTGTTCGTCCATTTGTTCCTAAAATGACTAACTCTGAACTATTCGCAGTAATGTGTGGTGGTTTAGCGTCTGTTGCTGGTGGTGTACTAGCGGGTTACGCATCTATGGGTGTACCTCTAGAGTACCTAGTAGCAGCGTCATTCATGGCAGCACCTGGTGGTCTACTATTCGCTAAAATCATCAAGCCTGAAACTGATGAAGTTGACGAGAACCTAGGTTCAGACATCGACGGTGGCGACGACAAGCCTGCTAACGTTATTGATGCAGCTGCTGGCGGTGCGTCAGTTGGTCTACAACTAGCACTTAACGTTGGTGCAATGCTACTAGCATTCATCGGTCTAATCGCTCTTATCAACGGTATCCTAGGTGGCATCGGTGGTTGGTTCGGTATGGAAAACCTAACTCTAGAACTTCTTCTAGGTTGGATCTTCGCACCGTTAGCATTCATCATTGGTGTTCCATGGGAAGAAGCAACTATTGCTGGTTCTTTCATTGGTCAGAAGACAGTTGTTAACGAATTCGTTGCATACCTAAACTTCGTACCGTACATCGGTGAAAACGCTCAAATCGTTGAAGCGACTGGTCAAGTAATGTCTGTTAAGACTCAAGCAATTATCTCGTTCGCTCTATGTGGTTTCGCAAACCTTTCTTCAATTGCGATTCTTCTAGGTGGTCTAGGTGGTATTGCTCCAAACCGTCGTCACGACATCGCACGTATGGGTGTTAAAGCGGTTGTAGCTGGTACTCTATCTAACCTGATGGCAGCAACAATTGCTGGCTTCTTCCTGTCTTTCTAATCAGTTAGAAATCGAAATATAGACGCCATAATAATATCGCCCCGTAGCAAGAAATTGCTGCGGGGCTTTTTTGTTTTTGGGCCTAGTGATTTTGAGCATTAGCATGAGTGAATGCTTGGAGTCGAAAATGGGTCTAGAATGTTTTTTTGAGATACAAACCGTTTGCGTTCTAAGGAGCACTACAATTTATTGATGGATACCTATAATGTATTAGCTAAAGGGATAGGATGTCTCTGCTGGCAAGAAAGTAACATTGAGATTAGCTCGAACGTTATTCTTCTGGGATTAAGCCAAACTTAGCAATACGCTATATTAGCAATACACTATAGATGTTAGACACAACATGACTGATTTGTTGTGCCATAGACCAAACTGGTACTGTGCGGTGACAAGGATTGCAATTGGTAGCGAAAGTTATCAAGTCTTCAGGGAACCAAGTCCGTTCATTTGTGACTACTGAGCATTACTAAAATATCCATCTATACTGGATGGATGGTGAAGTAGTTAACTATTTGAATATATTGATCGGAGATAGAAATGAGCGATTTAAAAGCAGCAGCTCTACGTGCACTTAAACTTATGGACCTAACTACGCTAAATGACGACGATACTACTGAAAAAGTAGTGGCACTTTGTCATGACGCGAAGACTGCAGTTGGCAACACCGCTGCAATCTGTATTTACCCTCGCTTCATCCCAGCAGCTAAAAAGGCGTTGCGTGAGCAAGGTACTCCAGAAGTACGCATCGCGACTGTAACTAACTTCCCTCATGGTAATGACGACATCGAAATTGCTGTTGCTGAAACAAAAGCAGCGGTAGCGTACGGCGCAGACGAAGTTGACGTAGTATTCCCATACCGTGCTCTTATTGCTGGCAACGAAGAAGTGGGTTTTGAGCTAGTTAAACAGTGTAAAGCCGCTTGTGGTGACATCACGCTTAAAGTGATCATCGAAACAGGTGAACTTAAAGAAGAAGCACTGATCAAGAAAGCTTCTCAAATCTGTATCGAAGCAGGTGCAGACTTCATCAAAACTTCAACAGGTAAAGTGCCAGTAAACGCGACTCCTGAGTACGCACGCATGATGCTTGAAGTTATTCGTGACATGGGCGTAGCTAAAACAGTTGGTTTCAAACCAGCTGGTGGCGTACGTACAGCTGAAGATGCTCAAGCTTACCTAGCAATGGCTGATGAGCTACTAGGCGCTGAGTGGGCAGACAACATGCACTACCGTTTTGGCGCTTCAAGCCTACTGACTAACCTTCTTAATACATTAGAAGTGACAGACCAAACTGCTGATCCAGCAGCATACTAATTTCCCTATCGGGTATAACAATAAAGTCTGTTTGATGGAGTGGTGTTAAGTCACTCCATATTACCTCTTTCCCTACAAACCATACTCACTAGAGTTTGGGAGGCACTAATGTATCTACCTCAAGAAATTATTCGCAGAAAACGTGATGGTGAAGTCCTAACGACTGAAGAAATTAACTTCTTTATTCAAGGCGTGGCTAAAAATACGGTTTCTGAAGGCCAAATTGCAGCATTCGCAATGGCTATCTTTTTTAATGAAATGACGATGCCAGAACGTATCGCACTGACGTGTGCAATGCGTGATTCGGGCATGGTGATTGACTGGAGCCACATGAACTTTGATGGCCCAATCGTTGATAAGCACTCTACTGGTGGTGTTGGTGACGTAACTTCTCTGATGCTTGGCCCTATGGTGGCAGCATGTGGTGGTTTCGTTCCAATGATCTCTGGTCGTGGTTTAGGTCACACTGGCGGTACGCTAGACAAACTTGAATCTATCCCTGGTTACAATATTACACCAACCAACGATGTGTTTGGTGCTGTAACCAAAGAAGCTGGCGTAGCGATCATCGGCCAAACTGGCGATTTAGCGCCAGCTGATAAGCGCGTTTACGCGACTCGAGATATCACGGCAACAGTCGACAACATATCGTTGATCACAGCTTCAATTCTGTCTAAGAAATTGGCTGCTGGTCTTGATTCTCTAGTGATGGACGTAAAAGTAGGTTCAGGCGCATTCATGCCGACTTACGAAGCGTCTGAAGAGTTAGCAAAATCTATCGTTGCAGTAGCAAACGGCGCGGGTACTAAAACAACGGCAATCCTAACGGACATGAACCAAGTTCTGGCTTCTTCAGCGGGTAACGCAGTAGAAGTACGTGAAGCGGTTCAATTTCTAACCGGCGAATATCGTAACCCTCGTTTGCTAGAAATTACGATGGCATCGTGTGCTGAAATGCTGGTTCTGAGTAACCTTGCAAAAGATTCAGACGAAGCGCGTGAAAAGCTGATGGCAGTACTGGATAACGGTAAAGCAGCAGAGTGCTTCGGTAAAATGGTAGCGGGCCTTGGTGGTCCAACTGATTTCGTAACGAACTACGATAACTACCTAGAAAAAGCAGAAATTGTTAAACCAGTGTATGCGCTAGAAAGCGGTGTAGTATCGGCGATGGATACGCGTGCAATTGGTATGGCTGTCGTTGGTATGGGCGGTGGTCGCCGCGTAGCAACAGACAGCATTGATTACGCAGTCGGTTTTGATAGCTTCATTCGCCTTGGCGAAGTAGCAAGCGACGATAAACCATTAGCAATGATTCATGCTCGCAATGAACAACAGTGGCAAGAAGCTGCAAAAGCATTACAAAATGCAATCACTGTGGGTGGAGAATATACAGCAACGCCAGACGTTTACCGTCAGATTCGTTCTGAAGACGTGTAAATAACAGGTATCGGCATACCTTGTGTATGCCGATAAACAGAGTTCTGGTGCAAAGAGCAATAAGTTGGTGAAGAAAATGAAAAGAGCATTTATTTTAGTTTTAGATTCATTCGGTATCGGCGAAACAGCAGATGCGGACACATTCGGTGATGTAGGTTCAGACACTATGGGTCACATTGCTGACCATTGTGATCAAGGTCTTGCAGACAATGCGGATCGTAAAGGTCCACTAACGCTGCCAAACCTGTCTAAGCTAGGTTTAGCTATGGCTCACAAAGAGTCTACAGGTCGCTTTGCTCCTGGTATGGATGCAGATGCTGAAATCATTGGCGCGTACGGTCACGCTGCTGAGCTGTCTTCTGGTAAAGACACGCCATCAGGTCACTGGGAAATCGCAGGTGTACCGGTATTGTTTGACTGGGGCTACTTCACCGACAAAGAAAACAGCTTTCCAAAAGAACTGACTGATCGCATCCTTGAGCGTGCAGGTCTATCTGGCTTCTTAGGTAACTGTCACTCATCGGGTACAGAAATCCTAGATAACCTAGGTGAAGAACACATGAAGAGTGGCTTGCCAATCTTCTATACTTCAGCAGACTCTGTTTTCCAAATCGCATGTCATGAAGAGACATTCGGTCTACAGAACTTATTAGACCTTTGTCAGATTGCTCGTGAAGAGCTAGAAGACTACAACATCGGCCGTGTTATTGCGCGCCCGTTCATTGGCCCAGGTAAAGGTCAGTTCGAACGTACTGGTAACCGTCGTGACCTTTCTGTTGAGCCGCCAGCGGCGACAGTTCTTCAGAAGTTGGTTGATGAGAAGGGCGGTAATGTTCACTCAATCGGTAAGATCTCTGATATCTACGCGGGTTGTGGTATTACTCAGAAAACGAAAGCAACAGGTATTCCTGCGCTATTTGAAGCAACTAAAGAAGCGATCACTGAAGCGGGCGACAACACTATCGTGTTCACTAACTTCGTTGATTTCGACTCAGCTTACGGTCACCGCCGTGATGTTGCAGGTTACGCAGCGGCACTTGAGTACTTCGATGGCCGTATCAATGAAATCATCGATATGATGAAAGAAGATGATGTACTTATCCTAACTGCTGACCACGGTTGTGATCCGACATGGCCAGGTACTGACCATACTCGTGAACATATCCCTGTGATTGTTTACGGAAACAAGGTTCCTGCTGGCTCTTTAGGCCGTCGCGATACCTTCGCTGATATCGGTCAAAGCTTAGCGTCTTACTTTGGCACATCGCCAATGGGACACGGTACAAGCTTTCTATAATAGTTAACGAAGAGAGAGGGAAACCTCTCTCTTCTTTTTTGTTTTGAGATTAAGGATATTTTCAATGGCTACTCCACATATTAATGCTGAAATGGGTGATTTCGCTGACGTAGTTCTAATGCCCGGCGATCCGCTACGTGCAAAATACATCGCTGAAACCTTCCTAGAAGAAGTGGTTCAAGTGTGCGATGTTCGTAACATGTTTGGTTACACGGGGACTTACAAAGGCCGTAAGGTTTCGGTAATGGGGCATGGTATGGGCATTCCATCTTGTTCTATTTACGCGACTGAGCTGATCAAAGACTTTGGTGTGAAAAAGATCATTCGTGTCGGCAGTTGTGGTGCAGTGAGCGAAGATATCAAAGTACGCGATGTGGTTATCGGCATGGGTGCGTGTACCGACTCAAAAGTGAATCGTATTCGCTTTAAAGGTCATGACTTCGCGGCTATTGCGGATTACAAAATGGTGCGTGCGGCAGAAGATGCGGCAAAAGCGCGTGGTGTAGACGTCAAAGTCGGCAACCTATTCTCGGCTGAGTTGTTCTACACGCCAGATCCTGAAATGTTCGAAGTCATGGACAAGTACGGCATTGTCGGCGTAGAAATGGAAGCGGCGGGTATCTATGGTGTATGTGCTGAATACGGCGCAAAAGCTCTGACAATTTGTACTGTTTCAGATCACATCAAAACTGGTGAGCAAACCACATCAGATGAACGTCAAACGACTTTCAATGACATGATGGTTATCGCACTAGACTCTGTGCTTCTTGGTGACCAAGACTAATCAGCTAATAGATTTCAAAAAGCTTAATAGATTTCAAAAAGCTTAATAGATACCGAAAAGTTTAATAGATAACAAAAACCCCGTTGCTGCCTGAGCTTCGGGGCTTTTTATTGAATTTGTTAAACTAAGCCGTTAAGAGCTGACATTTTTAAGCAGCCAGTTTTCCCCAGACTTGGTTTTTCTTCTACGAATGAGCATGACGAACAGCACACCACTTACAAACCCCATCAAGACCATGCCGATCATGTAACGATCGCTCTTACGGTAATGGTGATCAGAAATCGCCGTCATTTTTCCTGTTTCAAAGGTCACTCGAATAAAGCCGATGATCGTTTTTTCTGGCGAGTAAATAGGTTCAACGAGTTGCTGCCTGCCGATACTTGCCGTTGAAAGAGGTGTGTCTAAGCCAAGAACCTCGCGTACCGAGAGCGCTTTTTCACTCGAAGCCAGTCGGATCCCTTCTGCATCGTAGATGGTGGTATCAAATACCAATCGATCCTGAGACAGTTGGTTAGTGAGCTCTAGTAGGCGCTCTTGGTCTTGCTGAGTGATCATCTTACTGGCTGAAAGTGATGCCTGTGAGATCAGTAGTTTGGTCAGCGTTTCCAACTGTTTTGCTTGGATCTTCTCGTTACCTTTACTGATCACTACTGTGTTTTTAATTGTTACCACGAACATAGCAGCCAACAGAATTAGGGCTAGTACTCGTAAAGCGTTACGTATTGAGAACAATGATTCATTCATGTTTCACGAAGCCTGAAATAAACAAATGTTATGATTAAGACATATTGAGACTTGCGTTTTCAAATTGCAATAGGTTAACGTTTAGCATAGTTAATTAGGAATCATACACATGGACGCTCAGAAATATCTGCCGATTAAAAGGCATACGACATTATTAACCCGACTCCCCGAGACACGTTTCGCTTCTCAACTCGCCAAATCTAAAGCCAATTGGATTGTGTTCGGTGAGTACTTATCTCCACAATCATTTGATGACATCGACTTTTTCACTGGTACCTACAACACCATCCTCAATACGTGGAAGGTGGGACATTACGAAGTGGCACTGATGTCAGGGAACTTAACCCCGGCACACGAAGAAATTTTACAAGCACTGAAGCTTGATTATGCTTGCCTTAGCGAGGTCCCAGACTTATCTAAGCCAGGTTTGATCGTGATGGATATGGACTCCACAGCAATTCAAATTGAATGCATCGATGAGATAGCAAAGCTCGCAGGAGTCGGAGAGTTAGTTTCTGAAATCACAGAGCGTGCGATGCAAGGCGAGCTCGACTTTGAACAGAGCCTACGCCAACGAGTAGGAGCACTGAAAGGCGCTGATGAAACTATTTTAGAGCAAGTGCGCCAGTCATTACCATTCATGCCAGACTTGGTTGAGCTAGTGAATACTCTGAATAAACTTGGCTGGAAGACGGCGATCGCATCGGGTGGTTTTACTTATTTCTCAGACTACCTGAAAGATACGCTTGATCTTGACCACGCTCAGTCAAACACGCTAGAGATCGTCAATGGTAAATTGACGGGTGAAGTATTAGGCGATGTTGTTTCCGCACAGACCAAAGCGGATATCTTGGTAGAACTTGCTGAAGAGTATGAACTGGAACTGCATAACACCGTTGCCGTGGGTGATGGTGCCAATGACTTGGTTATGATGGGTTCTGCCGGTTTAGGGATTGCTTACCATGCAAAACCGAAAGTTGAACAACAAGCTCAAACTGCTGTGCGTTATGCTGGCTTAGGTGGGGTGCTTTGTATCTTGTCAGGTGTATTAGCTAAGCAGCAAAAAATCAGCTGGCAAGCGAAGCCTTAGTCATATTTAGGGTGGTATAACGGATACAGAAAAGCAGGTGACGAGCCTGCTTTTTCTATTTTTAAATCCGATAAGTCGACAAACCGGTAAGTTGATCTGGCTATTTAGTGCGAGAGTTCCAATCGAATCAATACTTCATCGGTAATGTCCTCTATCTCACCATAACCAATAAAAGCGGTGACCTCACTCTCTAACTTCTTCGCTTGGTGCATACTGATGCGCGAAAGCTCGGCTAAGTCTGATTGGAACAAGCTGGTTAATGGATTAAAGATAGGGGCGGTAGTGACTCGCAGTACATACACATCACCCAGATCTTGTGCTTTCTTGATGAACGAAATACGTTCTTTTGTAGATGCAAAGTCTTTCACCAACTTCGTATGTACAGATTGAATCTTGTTACCAAACTTTATCGCAGCAATGTATACGTCATGATGTTTTGGCTCTGCACCTTCAATTCTTTTCAGTGGCTCAGCTAATAGTGAATTAGAGTGACCTTTAAAAATAGGTTCCAGTGAGAACTTTTGGTTGTGCCCAAGTTTAGCGAGTAACGCTAGATGCTTGTTCAGCGGGAAGTTCACACCAATGAGCTTACAACGCAACGTTGAGCCCGGCTTATCAATGAAAATTGGATTACTGACCATTTTGTTAAGCAAAACAGTGTGCAGTGATTTAAGCAGTGAATCGGTGGGCAGTATTTCTTGCTTCTTATTTAGCTTACTTTGGTTCTGATCGATAAGCCCATTGAGGAAGGCGATGGTACGCATTGTTTTTGCATTCTCGGTGATAACCAATTGAACATTGCAACCGTTCGGGCTTACACGAATTACATGGTAAGGCACTGTGCTTAATGGCAAGTTTTTATCATAGAGTTGCAGTTCATTAAAATTCACCACAACCGGATCATCAATCTTGAGTACCATTGGGTGTTCAAGGGTAATGCTTAGGCCACGTTTTGATATGTCTACAGTGTGTCCATTTATTGTTGGGCTATCTTGTGATGTGAGTTGAATTGGCGATTTAAAGCTATATCTCGGTTCTTTACGACGACTTTGGGAATCAAAGTAGATACTTTGAATGTTCCCCACCACCGTTCGCGGATGACGAAAGCGATTAAGGTCACTGCTTGGAATGCGTGGTTTTTCACTTAATAGGTAATCGGCAGCACTTTCGTGATCACCGATCTCTTGCAAGATACCGCAATGAGTCAGTTGCGCAGAGCTTTGAGCAAGCGTATCTGAATGCTCAGCTAAGGCTTGTCGCTCAGAGTCGGATAATTCGAAAACCGAGAATTTGAACGCCTTCCAACTTTTACGTTTACCGCCGATGTGCCAGAACAGTTGCCTCTCTTCACGAGAAGCTTCAGGTAGCATCATCGAGTAGAACAAGGTCTTATTTTTATGTTCATGGGTAAAAGAGTAGATAACGTTACTGGTTCCCTTCACGCCAGGCTTAGCGAGTAAGTTCATACGTTGTTCGTTGAACAAAGTACCCAGAGCCTGTTGGTTACGCTCATCATGCCAGTATTGCCATTGGGGATGATTGTTATCCGTGAGCAGCGCGAGCTTCAACTCACTACCACTGAAGAATAGAGGGAGATTACAGGTGTACTTTAGATAGGTGTGTTCAATACCGCGAGTTCGCGTTCGAATGAGCCTATCTTGATTCTCATGGCTGGTTTTCTTGCTGACACTATTTAGAGATTCATCGAGTAAACGAGCCACACTCGTTGTATCGCTGATTCTCATGCATCTTAAAAATTTAACTGCATTGTTCTCGTAGGATTCATCAATACCCAGAATACGAAATTCAACCGCCTCATTAACATCGGCTTCTAGTGACTTTTCAACAAGCTCAGTGAATTTAACACTGATGATTTCCCCTAGGTTGTATTTAAACGCCCTTGGTACCTTGAACTTTGCACCCGACGGAGAAATATCAACTGTCACACCATGCAGGCTTTGTCCTTTTGGTGTGGTGATTTCAACCTGTGAGCTAATCTTGAGCCTGTTTTCTTTGCGTTTTAAATCGTAACCGAGGTTAATGGCTTCTGCTTCATAGGGGCTATCAGCGTTAGTGATATCGTGGTCATCTTGAGAGGATGTTTTAACAATATTACGAAGAGGTTGAATGCGAGGTGTCATCACTAACTCCCACACGCCCTCGGTATAACCTTTAAATTTTTTAGTACCACGTTGATACGCGTTCAAAGCTATGTCATCAAGCCAATGTTTACGCTCGTCTAGCGTGAATTGATGACATTCATTATCAATACGCCCGCGTAAATCAATGCTCTTTGTACACGGAGCCATGATACGATTCAGTTCCATTTTAACGAGCAGTTTTAGAGACGGCGATTCGCCTTCTGTCATTTGAGAAAGAAGGAATTCGAAATCTTCGGCATGGTAGGCCGGAATAAGTCGTTCTGCTACAGATAGAATTTCAGATTGCTGCATACTTTTCTTGTTAGAATGGATGGTGCTTTATTGTTATCGACAAGTTGTATTTGATCTTTAGGTATTCGAGGTTCTACTGCAACTTTTATTTTCAGCTGTACGGTCAACGGGGTCACAAAATAGCAACATTTACCCGTTACCAAGCAAATTATTGAGGTTTTATGGCTAAGGCAAAGCGAGCTTATGTGTGTAATGACTGTGGTGCTGATTTTCCACGTTGGCAAGGGCAGTGCAATGCATGTGGTGCTTGGAACACGATTACAGAAGTTAGGTTAGCCGCTTCACCTCAGGTCGCGCGCAATGAACGACTAAGTGGTTATGCTGGTGGTGCAACTGAATCTTCGGTTCAAACGCTATCGGAAATCGACTTGCAAGAGGTCCCGCGCTTTAGTAGTGGCTTCAAAGAGCTTGATCGTGTACTTGGTGGTGGTGTTGTCCCTGGCGCTGCGATTCTTATTGGTGGTAACCCTGGTGCCGGTAAATCAACGCTGTTATTGCAGACTATGTGTCAGCTTTCTTCCCAGTTACCGACACTTTATGTCACTGGCGAAGAATCTCTTCAACAAGTTGCGATGCGAGCATCTCGACTTGGATTGCCAAAAGAGCACCTAAAGATGCTCTCTGAAACCAATGTTGATAAAATCTGTCAGGTTGCAGAAAGAGAGCAGCCTAAGATCATGGTTATCGACTCAATCCAAGTTATGCATGTCGCTGATGTTCAATCGTCTCCAGGCAGTGTTGCTCAGGTGCGCGAATCGGCAACCGCATTAACGCGCTATGCGAAACAGAACAACGTTGCCGTATTCCTAGTGGGACACGTAACTAAAGACGGTACCTTAGCGGGACCAAAAGTACTTGAACACATTATTGACTGCTCGGTGCTGTTAGATGGCGGAACGGACAGTCGTTTTAGAACCTTGCGCAGCCACAAGAACCGTTTTGGTGCAGTGAATGAGCTAGGTGTGTTTGCTATGACAGGGCAAGGGCTAAAAGAAGTTAGCAACCCATCGGCTATTTTTCTGTCTCGTGGTGAAGAAGAAACCTCAGGCAGTTCAGTGATGGTAGTTTGGGAAGGAACGCGTCCACTCCTTGTTGAAATCCAAGCGCTGGTGGATTATTCGCAGCTGGCTAACCCGCGTCGTGTCGCTGTTGGTCTCGAGCAAAATCGACTGTCATTGTTACTAGCCGTGCTGCATAAACACGGCGGCTTACAAATGGCTGACCAAGATGTGTTTGTGAATGTCGTTGGTGGTGTTAAAGTAACCGAAACCAGTGCTGATCTTGCATTGGTAATGGCTTTACTTTCGAGTTTCAGAGACCGCGCATTGCCAAAAGATGTGGTGGTTTTTGGCGAAGTAGGCCTTGCTGGTGAGATTCGACCTGTACCGAGCGGTCAAGAGCGCTTAAATGAGGCGTTTAAACACGGCTTCAAGAGAGCCATTGTACCAGCGGCTAACATGCCTAAAGGTGGCATTCCAGGAATGCAGATCCACGGTGTGAAAAAATTATCGGAAGCAATTAATGCTTTTGATGAGTTGTAATTGAGCTCACTTCAGCTACTCTATACAGCAGAAATTCAGTCTAACTTAAACGCTATTTTCGCTTTAAGTTAGCACTAAACTTAACAATCATTTAGATTGTTTCTTCAGATTGCCTTTTTCTATATGTTAGAAAAAGGCAAAGTTTTTTAGTCCCAAATGCATGCAAAGCTATCAGTCCTCACAGATTGTGATATACTCTGCGCGCATTTTATATCCTATTAACAGAGTAAGACAATGGCAGATTTATCGAAATACAGAAACATTGGTATTTTCGCGCACGTTGATGCGGGTAAAACAACTACCACTGAGCGTATCCTTAAGCTAACTGGTCAGATCCACAAGACTGGTGAAGTACATGATGGCGAATCAACTACTGACTTCATGGAACAGGAAGCTGAGCGCGGAATTACTATCCAATCAGCAGCTGTAAGCTGTTTCTGGAACGGTCACCGTCTAAACGTTATCGATACTCCTGGACACGTTGACTTCACAGTTGAAGTATACCGTTCTCTTAAAGTACTTGATGGCGGTATCGGTGTATTCTGTGGTTCTGGTGGTGTTGAACCACAATCAGAAACTAACTGGCGCTACGCTAACGAATCAGAAGTATCTCGTCTGATCTTCGTTAACAAACTAGACCGTATGGGTGCAGATTTCTACAACGTTGTTGACCAAGTTAAAAACGTTCTAGGTGCAACTCCTCTAGTTATGGTTCTACCAATCGGCCGCGAAGATGAATTCGTGGGTGTTGTAGACCTTCTAAGCCGTAAAGCATACGTTTGGGATGACACTGGTCTTCCTGAAAACTACGAAATCACAGATGTTCCTGCGGACATGGTTGATGACGTTGAGCAATACCGTGAAGAGCTAATCGAAACTGCTGTAGAGCAAGACGATGACCTAATGGAAGCTTACATGGAAGGTGAAGAGCCTTCTATCGAAGACATCAAACGTTGTATCCGTAAAGGTACTCGTGATATCGCATTCTTCCCTACGTTCTGTGGTTCTGCGTTCAAGAACAAAGGCATGCAAGTTATCCTTGATGCTGTAGTAGATTACCTACCTTCTCCAACTGAAGTTGATCCTCAACCTCTAATGGATGAGAACGGCGAAGAAACAGGCAACCACGCTATCGTTTCTACTGAAGAAACTTTCAAAGCGCTTGCGTTCAAAATCATGGATGACCGTTTCGGTGCTCTAACTTTCGTTCGTATTTACTCTGGTAAATTGAACAAAGGTGACACGATCCTTAACTCATTCACAGGTAAAACTGAGCGTGTTGGCCGTATGGTTGAGATGCAAGCTGATGACCGTAACGAACTAACTAGCGCACAAGCTGGTGACATCATTGCGATCGTTGGTATGAAGAACGTTCAAACTGGTCACACTCTATGTGATCCAAAAGACCAAGTAACGCTTGAGCCAATGGTTTTCCCAACTCCAGTAATCTCTATCGCTGTATCTCCAAAAGATAAAGGCGGTTCTGAGAAAATGGGTATCGCGATCGGTAAAATGGTTGCTGAAGATCCATCTTTCCAAGTTGAGACTGACGAAGAAACTGGCGAAACTATCCTTAAAGGTATGGGTGAGCTTCACCTAGACATCAAGGTAGATATCCTTAAGCGTACTTACGGCGTTGACCTAACAGTTGGTGCTCCTCAAGTTGCTTACCGTGAAACTATCACTCAAGCAATTGAAGATAGCTACACGCATAAGAAACAGTCTGGTGGTTCTGGTCAATTCGGTAAGATCGATTACCGTATCAAACCAGGTGAAGCAGGTTCTGGCTTCAAGTTCAACTCAGTAGTTGTGGGCGGTAACGTTCCTAAAGAATTCTGGCCTGCAGTTGAGAAAGGCTTTGCTGGCATGATGGATAACGGCGTACTAGCTGGCTTCCCTACGCTAGACGTTGAAGTTGAACTTTTCGATGGTGGTTTCCACGCAGTCGATTCATCTGCTATCGCATTTGAAATCGCAGCGAAAGGCGCATTCCGTCAATCTATGCCTAAAGCTGGCGCGCAACTTCTTGAGCCTATCATGAACGTTGACGTGTTCACTCCAGACGATCACGTTGGTGATGTTATCGGTGACCTTAACCGTCGTCGTGGCATGATCAAAGATCAACAAGCTGGCGTTACTGGTGTTCGTATTAAAGCTGACGTACCTCTTTCTGAGATGTTCGGCTACATCGGTCACCTACGTACTATCACTTCTGGTCGTGGCCAATTCTCTATGGAATTCGCGCAATACGCACCATGTCCAACTAACGTTGCTGACGAAGTGATTGCAAAAGTTAAAGCAGAAAAAGAAGCTGGTAAGTAATTAGCCCTTTTCTAAATTAGCTAAAAAAGCCCCGCAAGTGAAAGCTTGCGGGGCTTTTTATTGTTTGTAATATACTGCG
>NZ_JBGONH010000012.1:0-48659 GCF_041439075.1 Vibrio sp. FF145 | reverse complement strand
AGGTGCGAGGTGCGAGGTGCGAGGTGCGAGGTGCGAGGTGCGAGGTGCGAGGTGCGAGGTGCTGATGTAGCCCCTAAAAAGTAGACACAGGGGTTGTCCCGTATTTATTCAACACGGGACTGATAAAGCAGGGAGAGACTAACGCTTTAAGTCGATGTAAATCTGCTCTACTTTGGTGCGTGCCCAATCTGTTTTACGCAAAAATTTTAAGCTCGATTTAATGCTCGGGTCTTTTTTAAAGCAGTTGATGTTCACCATGTAACTCAACTCTTCCCAACCGTAATGTTCAACCAATTCAGTCAGTAGCTTCTGTAGAGTGATACCGTGCAGTGGATTATTGTCTTGTGTCATGAGATGTTCTCGCCATTTATTTGAGCTAAGTATACCAGTTTCGCTTTATGAATTATCAGACCATTTAAGCTGGTAGTTTGTGTTTAGTTATTGAAGAACTGCCTATTTCAGGAGTTGAAAGACAAGAGCTAGTTCTCCAATATCTCATTTACTTCTTCATGTAACCAATTGGTAAATGCCGTTATACGCACTTCTCTAGGCGAGTTAGGGTCAAAACATAGATTTACTTGAACGCCAGGCGTCATGCCTATATCAAATGGTTTTACTAACAAGCCGCGCTCAATGAAGTCACCAGCTAAACTGTCTGTTGCAAGGCAAACTCCATGACCAGCCATAACTGTCGTTAATCCCATATCAAAAGTACCTACTTCCATCCATTGAATAGAACTGTCTTGCAGCGGAATATTCGCTTGTTTAAACCAACTTTCCCAAGGGAAGCACCCCCCCTCGAATTGAACTAACCAACATTTAAGTAGCTGTTCTGGCGAGGTGAGTTTAAGAGAGTTTGCTAATTCTGGTGAGCAAAAAGGATAGATAGGTTCGTTGAATAGCACCTCAAGAGTTAAACCATCTTCCACACATAGGTCTTCACCTTGTCGAATAGCCACATCAATCTCACCGTGTTTTAAATTTGGGGTATCGCAGCCTGTTAGCACTTTGATCGGGATCTCTGGGTGTTGTACCGAGAACTTCCAAAGCCGTGGTAGTAACCAACGTGAAGCAAATGAAGGAGGGCTTCTAACAACAAGCAGACCTTGAATGGGTTCAGACTGGATCTTGTTTAAACCTAGCAATACCTCTTGAAACCCATCAGAAACATGTTTGAAAAGTGTGCGCCCTTCATGTGTTAAGGCCATAACACGCCCCTTACGAATGAAAAGCTTACATCCAACCTGTTCTTCTAGTTGGCGAATCTTTTGGCTGACGGCTGCTTGGCTAACAAACAGTTCCTCAGCTGCCTTACTGTAGCTATGCAAGCGTGCCGCAACTTCAAAGTAACGGAGGCCTGAAAGGTGACGCAGTCTATTATCCATAACCTCAGCTTATAGTCCTTGTTAATAATGGTTGTTCGCTTATCGAACTGCTTATTTCCATAATAACGACAAATTAATAGGAAAAACAAGAGAGATAAAATGAAAGCAATGACCTGTTGGATTGGCAGATTAGTTACTTATATTTTTCAAGTTAATGATAAAAAAAAGAATAGTAAGGCGGCTAAATCAAGACAAGTTATTAGCTCGGAATCTTTGAGCGATCGGATGAGAAAGGATATCGGTTTGGACTATGAACGTAATGATGCGGCTGATTACACTAAATACTTGTAACTTGAGCTTATGAAAAAGGAGCCGTAATGGCTCCCTCTCAGTTTTGATTACTCTTCCCAAACCACCAATTTATCTTTCGGCCAGTTATGACCGATTTCATGGTATTTCTGCTCAAGGATATGTCGCTTTATCTTGAGAGTAGGGGTAAGTACACCGTTGTCGATGCTCCACGGTTCCTTAATCATCAGTACCCCTTTGATCTTCTCATGCGAGGCTAACTGTTCGTTCATTTTTTCAATGACACGTTTACTTGTTCTTTCATAACGAGCCCGATCAAAATTAGGGAAGTCATGCGGTACCACGAGTAGGATAGGACCAGGTAAGCCTAAGCCGATCAAACACATCATTTCTACGCGGCTGTATTCAAACAGTTTGTTTTCGATTGGCACTGGAGCCACAAACTTACCTTTCGCAGTTTTAAAGGTGTCTTTTTTACGTCCCCGGATCGTTAGGTAGCCCTCGCTGTCGATATCACCAATATCGCCAGTATGAAGCCATCCCTCAGAGTTAAAAGACTCTTGGGTGGCTATGTCATTTTTGTAATAACCAGAGAACATACCTTTGCTTCGAACCAAAATTTCTTCATCTTCTGCAATTTTGAGTTCGATGCCCGGACCAGCATTACCCACAGTACCAATTTTGTCGGCTCTAAACGGGTGATTAATCGTGCTGTAGGCGAAAGACTCAGTCATTCCCCAAGCCTCGGTAATGTGTAGGCCAACACTCTCATACCATGCGAGTAGAGCCGGTGATACAGGTGCAGAACCACATCCCAAAACGCGGGCTTGATCTAACCCTAGGCCATCAGCCAGTTTCTTCTTAATGATGTTGTTGATAAACGGAATCTTAAGTAAGAAATTCAGTTTCTTCTGCGGAAGCTTATCTTGGATTCGTTGCTGGAACAGAGTCCATAAGCGAGGAACTGAAATAAATAGAGTAGGGCGATGCATTTTCACATCATCAATAAAGGTATCTAAAGACTCCGGGAAAGCAGTGACTATACCGCCCATTACCGATGAGCCAAAGATGTAAACGCGTTCTGTAATATGGGCAAGCGGTAGATAAGAGAACAAGCGATCGCCGGGTTGGATACCAATATGATCGATCAACCGTTGAACTGACCACGTAAAGGCGCCGTATGTGAGCATCGCGCCTTTTGGTAGCCCTGATGTACCCGAAGTATAAACAAGCGACATTACTTTATCATCGTGATGCTGAGGACGCTTGGTTGAGGGTTCATGGGTATCGATGAGTTGTTCGAAAGTATGTTGGCACTTCGCTGCGCTATCGTAGGGAAGTGAGATACTCACCAAGTTTGGATTATCATCCAGTACTTTTTGAGTGGCCTTAGGATCGTCGAGTTTACCCGCAATCACAATTTTACTTTCACTGTGTTCAATACAGTACTGTATGGTATCGGCACCCGCTGTTGGAAAGATTGGGACGCTGACAAAATCTCCTAACATCATGGCAAGATCGCAGATAAACCACTCTGCACAGTTTTTCGATACGAGAGCGACTCGATCACCGGGTTGGGCTCCGAGTCCTTCTAATGCTGACGCCAGTTTTAGTGCTTTGTCGGCCACTTCTTTATAAGTAAACTCAACAAATTGGCGGTTAATAATTTGCTTTAAGTAGACTTCATCTGGGCGTTCTTCTGCCCATTTTAAAATCATGTCATTGGGTGTAGGGAGAGCTGTTGCTTGTTCTTGGCTAAACTCGTTAGGCTGAATCATTGTCTAACTCCATGTTTTTCGCTAAGTTATTTTTGTTAAAATCATGTTAAATGTACCATGATTTTTTCTTTTAGGGAGTAAAATTAGCGTTTATGTTCTTTGTTTTCCGTTATCTGTGCAGGCTCGCCTGTAACTTGCAGGCGTTACTCCAGTCCGTTTCTTAAAAATTCTCGAGAAATATGACACATCCTTGTATCCACATTGATACGCAATGACAGCAATTTTTGATTCGGTATCTGCTTCGATTAACTTTTTGGCAAGTAGAATGCGTTTATCGCACACGAAGTCTCTAAAGCTTACTCCAAAGTGTAGATGAAACTTTTTAGAAAAATAGGTGGTTGAACAGTGACATTTCTCGGCGATCTCTGTTTCTCTGATTTCTTTGTTGATGTTGTCCATCACAAAGTTAACGACTTCGGATGTGAAGGCTTTTACAGGAAGCTGGTTGTTATTGTTTGTGTCTCTGTCGATATCGAAATGGGACTCGAACATATGCTGTGTCTTAGCCTTAAGCTCTTCGAATTGACTGGTCAGATGATTACTGTTTGTTTCTATGATGAAAAATATATTCTTATGATTTCGAACGATATTAGGTAACGGGTCAGAGCAAATAATAACAATTCTTTTGTTCAAATTTTCGCAAATAGATAAAGCCATGGTAAGTAGTTGGATTTTATCAGGGGTATTCAAAATGAAAAATACCAGTCTGACGTCTAAGTTACTGATTATAGATATGTCTTGCTTGAAGTTGGCAATAGAGAAATAGTGACTTATTTTATTGATAATAACGGAGTTGAAATCACTCTCTTTATCCGATAATAACGGGGTTACTATTTTCATACAGATACCCAATGCATTTCATATTCTCTTTTAGTCTAAAAGTGGCTAATTAATGAAGCTTTATATTTAGATTAGAAGTACCACAAAAAAGTGCAAGTAAATGGCAAAAAAATCCTAACCAAATATATCTCTCACCTCTAGATTTACTTTACAGGCAAACAAAGCCTGATACGTAAATCAAGGAGAGGTTCTCATGGATAAGTTTTTGAATAATTGTAAAGAATTCATGAAAGATGAAGAAGGGTTGACTGTTATCGAGTATGTAATTGGTGCAGCGTTACTGGTATTAGGCTTGACCACTATATTTACTGGTTTTGGGGCCGCCCTATCCGCTAAGCTTAATAACATCATTAACAGTATTTAATGATTACTGCCATGGTTGCTCGGAGAGTGAGACAGCAAAAGGGGTTAACGACTATTGAGTATGTCATTGGTGCTGCCTCGCTCATAATTTTTGTCGGGCTAATTTTCTCTGGAATGGCTACGACATTAGTGAGTAAATTTCAAAGTATTATATCGAGCGTATGAATTGAAATTATGATTAATGAGCCTTCTGTTTTTTGGGCATTGCTAATTGCTGTATCGGTATACGATGTTGAGAAACATCGTATACCAAACAAAATATTGATTCTTTTTTTGTTTTTCTATTTTTTATCAATGTTCAACAGCAATTACACCTTTGATAGTTTCTTAATGTCTTTATTTGGGTCGGTCGTATTCTTTTGTTTTGGATTGCTATTCTATTTTTTAAGAGCAATGTCTGCAGGGGATGTGAAGTTATTAGGTGTTGTAGGAATGTATTTGGGGTGGGGACAATTACTCGATGCATCGTACTTTATCTTGGTTTCTTCTGGAGTTGTTGGGGTTTTCTACCTGCTATACAACCTGTCCAACTCGAGCTGTTTTAGTATTAAAAGCTATTTTGAAAATAAGATAATTGTGCTTGGTGGAGCTGCACCAGTCATTGATAAAACAGCTAATTTACATACTCGGTATTCAAATAAAGTAACGATGCCTTTTGCTCCTTCTGTTGTTATAGGGTTAGCGATGTATAGCTACTTTACTTAAATCTGTTGTTGGTTAGCTTTGTGGGGAGACATAATATATGGATATTATAGGGCGTACTGCTCCAACAACCTTGAAGCCACAAATTTCAGCCCCAATCGTCCCTACATCTCTTGATATGTTGGGTGTTCCTGAAGTCGTTATTGAAAACCTTGTACTTAAGCATTTGTCGGCTTACCCAAAATCGGATGTTTTAGAGCTTTCTAATTATTTATGTGTTGTGACTCATATCGTGGAAAGTGCTTTAGCCGTTTTAAGAAAGAAGTCATTAATCGAGGTATTTCAGCCTACTTCTGATATTTCCCTCTCATCTGTGTCACATAGTCATGTTCGTTATTCACTATCAGAAAAAGGGCTTGAAGAAGCGGATCTTGCTTTCAAGCGTGATGCCTATTTAGGCCCCGCACCGGTTTCGCTTACCCAATATAGTGAGGTGGTAAAACAACAAGACTTGAGAGCTGAGTTAGTAACTCGGCCGCATGTCGAGGCGGCACTGAATGATGTATATGGTGTCGAAAAAATGATTTCAGTACTTGGGCCAGCAATCAATTCGGGACGTGCTTTGTTGTTGTATGGACATGCAGGAACGGGTAAAACATTTGTCGCGAGCCGTATTGTGAATGCTTTACATACCTCTGTATTTATCCCTTATGCTGTCTATGCTCTGGGTAACATTATCAAGGTGTTTTCGGCGCAACATCATAAACCGTTGGATAGTAACGGCAGCGATCAAAGTATTTCCCTCAAAGATCAGTACGACAAGCGTTGGCTTAATTGTGAAAGACCCAATATCCAGGTTGGGGGAGAACTGACGATGGATATGCTTGAAGTCAATCACTCAGAAAATAGTCGAGTCTGGTTAGCACCAGTTCAAATGATGGCAAACAATGGGATTTTTATCATTGATGACCTTGGTCGTCAGCCCATGCCTGTGGATGCGCTTCTTAACCGTTGGATAGTACCGATGGAGTACTCATTCGATTATTTGTCGCTGCCTAATGGTCAGCAGATAACGATGCCATTTGTATTAACGCTGGCCTTCTCTACCAATCTAAATCCCAAGAAAATAAGCGACCCTGCCTTTTTGCGTCGTTTAGGTTACAAGATTGAATTCAAACCACTTAACCAACGAGACTATGAAGCTTTATGGATGAGCGTCGTTGCTGATAAAGAAGTAGAGCTTCAAGATGGATTCTTTGAGCGTTTGTCTCAAATGCACACGCTTCTTAAGGTGCCACTTTTCCCATGTTTACCGAAAGATCTCGTTGGTATAAGCAAAGATATTCTTTCGTTTGAACAACTCCCGCCTGTTATTACCTTCGATATTCTTTCCATGGCATGGGAAGTCTATTTTACCTCTGATGGACACGAGGAAGAAAATAATGAATAAGAGTCAAGTTTTCCTACTGTTTTTACTGTCCGTAGTATTTGGCTTAGCGGCTGTATTTTTTGCTAAGCAGTGGATGGAAGATCAAGTTCAACCAACCGTTGAAGTTGAAGCTGTGGAGCGTCATCCAGTCGTGGTGGCATCACAAGAAATTGAAGCTGGAACCATTATTGAGGAGCAGTTCTTAGCGACAAAGTTGATGGAAGTTGATTGGATTAATGAAAATAATTTTTCCGATGCTTCTGAATTGGTTGGCAAAGTGGTGGCCAATACTATTTATGCTGGAGAAGTGCTTCATAAAATGCGTTTTACTATTCCAGGAGAAGGCTCAACGCTTGCTGCATTAATACCTGAGAATAAACGTGCGGTAACAATACGAGTGGATGACGTTATTGGTGTGGCTGGTTTTCTATTACCAGGTAATAAAGTTGACATACTTAGCACCGTTTCTTACAGCAAAAACTCAGCAGCAACTCGTACCGTGTTGAAAGATATCAAGGTATTGGCAGTAGACCAAACGGCAAAAACGAATGAAAACAGTCCTATTATCGTACGAGCTGTGACATTAGAGGTTTCACCTAAAGATGCTGAAAAACTTTTAACAGCGAAGAGTAAAGGCAGTATTCAACTGACACTGAGAAACCCTCATGAAGTTGAGAAAAAGGTTGTTCGTCGATACGTACCTAAGCCGAGTGTGACGATCATTAAAGGTACTCAAGCATCTAGTGTTCGCGTCAAGGATTGAGGTGAGTTATGAAAATAATAATAACGTGTATTTTGAGCTTTGTTTGTTTCTCTACACTGAGCTTTGCTGCTCTACAAACGGGTAAAACGGTAACGGTTCCTCATCACAAATCAACACATGTGGTGTTGTCAGGGAAAGCGAGCAAAGTGTCGCTTGGTGATCCTGATGTACTTGATATTGTGATGTTGAAATCGAGCGAGCTGTTTTTAATCGGAAAAAAATTAGGTGCTACTAACCTAATGGCGTGGGACTCCCGTGGCCAGCTGATTGAATCGATCAACATCGAAGTCACTCATGATCTTAATAGCTTAAAAGCGAAGTTATATGAGTTTCTTCCTGATGAAACTATAGAGGTGCACAGTGCCCAGAATCGCTTGCTGCTGAGTGGGCAGGTGAGTAATCAGCAACAAATGAATGTAGCGATGCGAATAGCAGAAACCTACTCTTCGGGTGAAACGGCTGATGAATCGAAGGAAAGTGGTAGCGAGCAAGCTGCAGCGACAGGTGTTATCAACTTGATGTCTATTGGTGGTGCTCAACAAGTTATGTTGGAAGTGACGGTTGCCGAGGTTCAAAGAAGCTTGGTGAGAAAATTTGATGCAAACTTTCACTTCTTCCAAACGAGCGGATCGAATATTTCTTGGGGGGCGTCGTCAGTTCCTGCTGGTGTTCTAGGGGCTACGCCAATCTTTGATATTCCAACCTCTACTGATTACGGCATTTTAGGCTCGTTTATTGATAGTAATACCCTGTTTACATTCGCCCTGGATGTAGCCAAACAGAATGGTGTGGCGAAAGTATTAGCTGAGCCTAACTTAACGGCATTAAGTGGCTCAAAGGCTGAGTTTTTAGCGGGTGGTGAATTCCCTATCCCTGTGCCAGATGAAGATGGCATTACGATTGAATATAAAGAGTATGGAGTTGGATTAAAATTTATCCCAACGGTTCTGAGTGATAAAAAGATCAATCTAAACTTGGCTGTTGATGTGAGTGAAATTGCCAATAGCAGCTCGCTAACGATTGACCCAGGAACAACCAATGCGACCTACTTTATCCCACCAATTACTCGTCGAAGCGCATCATCGACGCTTGAGCTAGCCGACGGACAAACTATTGGTATTGCTGGATTGCTCAGCGAGAATGTTAGGGATGTGAGTAACAAAATGCCGGGTATTGGTGATGTCCCCATCTTAGGGCAACTCTTTAATAGTCAAGAGTATGTATCTGGTGAAACAGAACTTGTCATTCTTGTCACCCCGCGACTTGCGAGTCCTATTGACCGAAGTAAAGTAACGTTACCAACAGACGCCTTTGTTGACCCGAATGATTTGGAATATTACTTATTAGGTCGAAGCGCTTATATCGCTGAACCGTCTGAATCGGATTCAGAGCAATCTCAAGCTTCACAGGGAATATCACCAACAGATGGTGGTAGCGAAGGCTCATTTGGACATGATTTATAAGGAGATAGATATGATTAGAATAATGATGGTCTTTCTCGTAATGGTGTTAGTTGGCTGTGCTAATGATGCTCGTTTAGGGCATTCGGTAGCACTCGTAAAAACAGAACAAACGTATAACCCTAATGCGACCCAAGAGAATTTACTCGTGGTACCGGATGGTACAGGGGAGCGGATGCAGACTGGTTACGATAGATATGTAGGCAGAGGTGAAAACGAACTGTCTGGAAGTAGTAGCCAGATCTTAGAAGAATTTAACTAAATCTGGAGGTACTCATATGTTGTATCGAGTATCAAAAAGTCCCAGAAAACAGCAAGGCTTAGTTGTCGTATTAGTTACCGCTGCTCTGCTTGTTTTCTTAGCTGTGTCAGCGTTGGCTGTAGATGTTAACCATATGCTGGTTAATAAAACACGCTTACAAAATGCTGTAGATTCAGCGGCGTTAGCTGCGGCAACCATACTGGACAATAGTAAAGACAAAGATGCGGTGGATGCTGAAATAGGCACTGCGTTAAATGCAATGGCAGCGTCAACAGGGAATCATGAGATTGATTTTACCACCGCTTCCATAAACATTGATTACTCTAACGATCCTCAGGATTTTACTGGAACAGCCACCTTCGGTGATGACGATGATGTATATGTACGCGTTAGAGTAGATTCGTTGGATATGGACGAGTTCTTTATTCAAATGTTTGGACTGGTAAAAGAGGTTTCAGCAAGTGCCGTCGCTGGGCCAAGTTCCGGGCAAGAGGTTGTCAATAACGTTGTGCCTATTGGGGTTTGCATTGGTGACGGAACTTCGGACAACGACGTCGATCCTGAAGATGGATATCATGACGTTACTGGCGATGCAATAACGAGCGTGTTTGGTTATGAAGTCGGGACTGTCCATGCATTGAAGGTGGGTGACAGTAGCTTATCTGAAATGGGTAACGGTAATTATCATCTATTAGACTTTGGGTCTGGTGGTAAGGCTATAAAAGAGGGGTTAGGTGGTAGTTATGACCAACCTGTTAAAATTGGTGAAGATATCACGACCAAACCTGGCGGCACGGTTGGCCCAACAGGCGATGGTTTGAATACTCGTTTTGGTGATTACGGTGGTGGCTTATCAGCATCAGATTACCCTTCTGACTATGTAACTACAGAGCCTAGCGATGAGATTACGATTGACGCTAGTACTGGAGATATCGATTTTGATGGTACTTACAACTATGCGCAATATGAAGCTGATACCAACGCATGTATAGCAAATAACGGTTCAGGGTGTGCCGCTAATGGTGTTGCTTGGCGTCGTATTTTACCGATACCTATGGTGGATTGCTCAGGTAAAAGTGGCGGTGCCACTGACTTTACTGTGAATAAAATTGGTTGTTTTTTCTTGTTGCAAAAAGCACCAACTAATAACTCAGGTACACCAGCCGTCTTTGGTGAGTTCATTCACTCCTGTAGTGTGGTTGGTGGTTCAGGCAGTACAGAATCAACAACGGAAGGAACTTATAAGATAGTTTTGTATAAGGATCCTGATAGTGGGGAGTCTTGATGATGAAACCTTTAATTAAATCTAATCGTGGCTTTGCTGCTATCGAGATGGTAATCGCGACTCCTGTATTGCTGTTTTTCCTTATATTAGTGCTTGAACTGGGCAATATGATGATTCACTACAATGTGATATCTAAATCCGTTCAAAATGGCGCCCGCTATGCGGTTAGTGAAGTCTATGGAACCAAAGGTGGAACGCTGGCTCCGTCGTCAGAAATACAGAATGTGGTGGTTTATGGTCAAAACACAGCTGGAACGGCGATATTGTCGAATTTAGTTGTTTCTGACGTGACAATTAGCCCACCGAATACAGATAGCTATGTACGTGTGAGTGTGACCTACAATTATATTCCTCACTTTGTGTCGATCCCGTTTTCTTCGGCGAGCTTTTCTATTCCGATTAGTGTCTCTTCGATAATGAGGGTGTTGTGATGAAACGGTACAAAGGGCGTATTAAAGGCATCGCTATTATCGAATTTACCATAGTGTCTTGGCTAGTCTTTCTCTTGGTCTTCCTTATTTTAGCGCTGGGTGCTTACATATTTTCGCTTCAAATGGTCAGTGAAGCGACCAGAAAGGCAGCAAGGTTAGCCACGGTTTGCTACGTTGCTGATAGGGACAATATCGCGGGAATGGTTGTTGCTGATCTCCCTCTTGTTGGTTTTACCGCGGCGAATTTGGAAGTTGCATATTTAGATGTGAGTGGGAATGAAATTACATCTGGTTATGATACGGATCCTGTCTTTAGTAGCATTAAATTTGTAAGGGCACGAGCGACAGGGTACGGAATTCAATTAATTGATAATTTGAGTTTTTTAGGTACGAGTGGTTACTTGGCTGCTCCCTCATTTGAAACCATCTTACCTGCAGAAAGTTTAGGTGTGGTAAGGGCGGACTCCGAAACTCGGAATCGGTGTCCATAAGTTATTTTATACAGGAGTAGCGGTATGGGGGAAGCGATCAAAATCACGCCTAATGAGAACGATATTACGCGTTTGAGAACAAACCTAAAAGTCTGGTTGATCTACAGTACTGAGGGTTTTCTCTCACACATGAGCCAAGAGCTGAAGAAATGTCGAAATGTGCATGTGACATCATTTTCTCTCGGGGCAATGAGTGAAGAGTACTTAAAAAGTGCCGATGTTCCAGAACTTATTTTTGTTGAAGCACATGGCAACTGGGCTCAAAAAATGGTTGAGCTACAGGGTTATGATCTATCGCTAGAAGAACAAGATTTATCTTTAGTTGTACTCGGTGATGAAAGTGACAATGGCTCATTAAAAATCGCGCTGCGTCTAGGGGTTTCTGATTTCTTATCTCACAACGTGACGCTTTCTGATTTGCTCCCACTGCTCAAGAAAACGGCGGCCGAAAAGCTTGAGAACTCAAGCTACGGTGAGTTTATTCTGTTTTTAAACACCAAGGGGGGAATGGGGGCGACCACCTTGGCGTTGAATACCGCTATTGAGATGGCCAGTCAGCATCCCGGTGAGGTTTTGCTACTTGATATCGACCTTCAATTTGGTGTGATTCCTGATTATTTAAATATTGTTCCTACTTATAGTGTTTCGGATGCGATCAATAGTTCGAATGACTTAGATGAAATATCGTTGGGAACTTTGGTAAATAAGCACGAATCTGGCTTACATGTTCTAAGCTTTAAGCATGAGAACAATGCTGATGACTTTGAACAGGCACAGAAAATAGGCCGATTGCTTCCTATATTACGCCGTTTTTACCCTTATGTGATCATTGACCTCTCTAGAGGATTAGACCATGTGTTTGCATCCGCAATATCACCAGCAACAAAGGTGCTTCTTGTTTTGCAACAGAGCCTAGTGTCAGTCAAAAACACCAGTCGACTCATTAAGTCTCTGAAATTTGAGTACGGCTTACAAAGTGATTCTATTGAGGTCATTCTGAACCGTTATGAAAAGCGACACTCAATTAAATTAAAAGATATTGAACAGGCGGTAGGTAAGCATGACATACACCTTATGCCTAATGATTTCAAAGTTGCATTAGAGAGTGCCAACTTGGGGCAACCGCTAGTTCAGTCGAGAAAGAAAAGTTCTATTACTCGCTCTATTATCGATTTGTCACACATTCTTTCACCACCAGAGCAGGAAGAGAAAGGGTGGCTGAAAAAGCTGTTTTCATAATGGGTTGATAAAAAGTAAACGCGAGGGATTGTGATGTTCTTTAAACGAAAAAATGTAAATCCAGAGTTTGAAAAAAGAGTAGAACAGATTTCGCATGATTCAGAAGATGCCAATCCTGTTGAACGTTTATCAAGCGTTGAGGTGTCTAGCCACTCTCGCAGTGCAGAAGCTCATGTAGAAAAAGAAAAGGCGATTGATGAGGCTCGGAAAGTTCTCGAACAAGAGCTATCAATTAAACACTTTTTCCATAAGCAGCTCCTTGAAACGTTAGACTTAGGGTTGCTTTCAAGCTTGGAAAAAGAGCGAGCTAAGCTAGACCTACATGAAGCCATCGTACAATTGATGGCTGACGATGGGAGCCATGCACTCAGTGCCGAAGGGCGTAAGCGGGTTATCAAGCAGATAGAAGATGAGGTTTTTGGCCTTGGGCCGCTTGAGCCTCTATTAGCCGATCAAACGGTCTCCGATATATTAGTCAACGGCCCTAAAAGTGTTTACGTTGAGCGAAGGGGTAAACTCGAAAAAACGCCATACACTTTTCTGGATGACCGTCATCTGAGAAACATTATCGACCGCATAGTCAGTCAGGTAGGGCGTCGGATAGATGAAGCATCACCTATGGTAGATGCGCGCTTAGTTGATGGGTCACGTGTTAACGCCATTATCCCTCCTTTGGCTCTTGATGGTCCTTCCGTTTCAATCCGTCGTTTTGCCGTTGATCGTTTGACGATGGATAACTTGATTAGCTACGACTCCGTCTCGCCTCAAATGGCTAAGTTTGTCGAAGCTGCCGTGAAAGGAGAACTTAATATCTTGATTTCAGGAGGGACGGGGTCAGGGAAAACAACCACACTGAATATCTTTTCTGGTTTCATCCCTCGAGACCAACGAATCATTACTATAGAAGACTCTGCAGAGTTACAACTTCAACAACCCCATGTTATTCGCCTAGAAACCCGCCCTGCTAACTTAGAAGGGAAAGGGGAGATTAGTCAGAGAGAGTTGGTAAAAAACACCTTACGTATGCGACCAGACCGAATTGTGGTTGGTGAGGTGCGTGGTAGCGAAGCCGTTGATATGTTGGCGGCAATGAATACTGGTCATGATGGGTCTCTTGCGACTATTCACGCCAATACCCCCCGAGATGCCTTAAGCCGTGTTGAAAACATGTTCTCTATGGCTGGTTGGAACATTTCAACCAAAAACTTAAGAGCCCAAATTGCTTCGGCGATCCACCTTGTTGTCCAAATGGAACGACAAGAAGATGGTAAGCGCCGTATGGTGAGTATTCAAGAGATCAACGGCATGGAGGGGGAGGTGATTACCATGTCGGAAATTTTCCGTTTTCAACGTAAAGGTATTGATGAAGATGGCAATATTATCGGCTATTTCACTGCGACGGGGATCGTACCTCAATATCATGACCAGTTAGTTAAACGTGGACTCGATCTGCCTTTCGAGCTCTTCACTGAGACTCATGATTAAGGAGAGATTATGGATAATGTAAGTGTTTCACTCGGCCTATTATTCATCGCGGTGCTTTTTATCTCCCAAGCTTTGTTACTGCCTGCTGCGGGGAAAAAAGCTAAGCATAAAGAGCTTTCTCGACGTTTGAAAGAGACCCAACGTAATATCGATGAAGAGAGCTTATCGCTACTCAAAGAGCATTATAATAAAGACTTATCCCCATTAGATCGCAAGCTCATCGTTATCCCTTATTTTGCTGGCTTAAAACGGATGTTGGAGTTAGCCGGTATTAGAGTTTCGCTAAGTCGCTTTTTACTCATTGTTGCTCTATGCGGTGTGTCGCTCACTCTGATATCAATAATGACTCAACAAGAGTGGTTCATTAGCCTAACGGCATTCATTGCTGTCTGGGTTGTTGCTTACCTGTATGTGCAAAATCGAGTGAGTTATCGAATGGCTCGATTTGAAGAGCAGCTCCCTGAAGCGTTGGATATTATCCGACGGGCATTACAAGCTGGGCAGCCGCTAATTCAATCATTCAATGAGGTTGGTGAAGAACTCCCAGACCCTATCGGTGCCGAGTTTAAAAATACCTATAACCTACTTAACTATGGTTACGATTTACGTTTGGCTATCTTACAAATGGCTGAGCGTGTCCCCACCGTATCAATGTTAGCTTTTTCTAGTGCGGTAATGTTGCAGAAAGAAACAGGGGGTAACCTCTCCGAAAATCTTCAAAAAGTATCCGAAGTTCTCAGATCTCGCTTTAAGCTAGAAAGGAAAATAAAAACGCTTTCTGCTGAAAGTCGGCTATCAGCATGGATATTAACCTTATCCCCATTTGGTTTGTTTTTTGCTTTGAAAGTGGCGAATCCAGATTATATTGAGCCGCTTTATAATGACCCTCGCGGCGTTTCAATGGTCAGTGTTGGTATCGTACTTTTAGCGATTGGAGCCCTATGGATTAAGCGAATCATCAGCATAGAGATTTAACCTATGGAATTATTAAACATTGAAGTTTGGAAGCAAATGTTAGCGGACTTTGGAGTCAGCTCTCAGATGGTTATCTACGTAATGATTTTGCTTACCACCATTTTGTTAACATTGACTCTAGGGTTGTTTATTTTGGGAACCCGATCCCCTTTAGATAAAAAGCTCAAACAGATATCAGAAACGGGTTCACCCAATAATAGAAAGCCTTATGACTTCTCTAATACGTTGGAGTCGCTGAGTCCTTTTATTAGTAAAGGTAATAAAAAGGATAATGAAACCTACTCACAAAAGTTGATGCATGCAGGCTTTCATGAAAAAAATGCGTTATCGGTTTTTTATGCATTGAAAGTGTTATCGAGTTTGGTCGGTATCATCGCGGGCTTTATGGTTTATTACATCTCATTCGGTGGTAGCTACAATAATTTATTGATCATGACCTGCGTCTTTCTTGGGACTTTCACTCCCAATATTATCTTGAGCAAGTTGCAAAAAGAGCGACAGAAGAAAATTAGAAATGGTGTACCAGATGCTCTTGATCTTCTTGTAGTTTGTACGGAATCTGGTCTAGGCTTTAATGCAGCACTTGGACGAGTTGCTTCAGAGCTTTATGTTTCTCAGCCAGAGTTAGCCGATGAATTGGAGACTGTTTTTGCCAAGATACAAGCAGGTGTCACCATGCCAGATGCGCTAAGGCAGTTCATTGACCGGACGGGGCTAGTCGAATTAGAGGGGTTGGTTTCTTTGCTTTCTCATGCGTCTAGAATGGGGGGAAGCTTAGCGCAGACTCTTCGTGATTATACGGTAGATTTTCGAGATAAGCGTCAGCAAGCTGCTGAAGAAATCGCGGCCAAGATACCGACTAAAATGTTGTTCCCTATGTTGTTGTTTATTTGGCCTTGCTTTTTTATTGTCGCGTTAGGGCCTGGGATCATTATTGTTATTGATGCACTTGGTGCACCAGGAGTAAGTTTATGATACGAGTGAGTAGATATTTTCTAGCTTTATTAGTGTTCGTTATTCTTGGTTGTGCATCCTCGGATGAGCCGACAAACCAATTTGATGCAGAGTTGTATTCAGGTAAACCAATCGATACCTTAAGCAGTGATGACCCTCCACTGAGTGAGAAAGAAGCCATTATGCGTGGTGATGTAGCATTGAGGGATAACAATATCGATTTGGCCCTTTATGAATATATTCGCTCTCTATCCTTTCCTGAGAAAGAGTTTCACGATAAAACGCTTTTTACGATAGGCCAAATTCATTCATCTCGTGGTAACTATGCACTATCCGAGAAAGCTTATTTAGCAGCATTAGATTTTAACCCTGCACATACCGAAGTCCTAGAGCAATTAGGTGTTTTGTATACAAAGCAGCGTCGCAAAGAGGAAGGGCGGAGTTATTTCTTTAAAGCGATTAATGCAGATCAAGTTCGTTTAAAAAGTAGTGAAACAATTAAAAATTACCAAGCCTTAAGTCAAAGTGAAGTGGCTGGTTTGAAGGTTGATAGCATGTCTCCCGAATTAGCTTTCATGGGGATAGGTGTGCTGGAAGATGTCGATGGAAAACACCAGATAGCGCAAGAGTACTTTAAAAAATCACTGACAATAGACAAAAGTTCAGTTAAAGCTTTGTTGAATATGGGGTACTCCCACTACATGTATGGCAATTACAAGGAAGCGTATCAATACACTCGTTCGGCTTTAGAGATAGAACCTAATAATGAAAAGGCTCAAAACAACCTTGCGCTTATTTACTTGGCTGCCGGCGATATCAAAAAGGCAACCAACGTTTTTATGAGACACATGGAAGCTCCTGAAGCTTTGAATAATGTCGGTTATTTTTTAATTTTGCAGGGTAAGCCTGACGAAGCCATTCCCTATCTACAACAAGCTATCGATAAAAAAGCATCTTATTATAAAGTGGCGAATGACAACTTAAATAGAGCGTTATCTGAGGTAAGAGAGATGGAGCAGTAACGACTTAAATTATTATCTTTGGGTTAATGAAAAGGATATTCATCTTGCCTAAGAGTGAAAGTTTTAATAAAGATATCATCATTATTTCTGTTGTTTGGCTGCTGTGTGCGACTGCGATATTTTTCTATAAATGGGAGAGTATCTCAACACTGGTTTTAAATGATAATGACGATTACATGCGCTTTGTTCAATTCCAAGAGTGGATGAATAATGGGCGCTGGTATCTAAAACCAATGGATAACTTCAATGCAGCTGATGGTATTGTTATCCATTGGTCCCGATTCCCCGATCTGATACTTTCTGCTATTGCGTACCCTTTATTGTTTGTTGTGGATGAAAGTACCGCTTATTCACTGTCTATTTCTATTGTACCTTTGCTTTATTTACTGTTCTATTCACTGTCATGCTTCTATTTATGTAACCATTACTTCGGAGAGCGCTATCGGTTTTTGAGCATGATGTTTGCCCTGTTTTCCCCATCGGTTATGCATTTTATTCCTGGCTCCATAGATCACCATAATATTCAGCTTATTTTGGCTATCTTGTTCCTATCTCTAACACCTATAACTGTAAGTCAAATTAATCAATTATGGCGAGTGTATGCTCAATCTATTCTATTGGCATTGTCGTTATGGACTGGGTTAGACAATATCCTTTTGTTTGCGAGTTTTTTTATCGTCTACACTGTGTATTGTTTTTTTGTTAGCAAGAGTTGGTTTGTTTATGTATCAAGGCTATATCTGTTCTGCGGTGTTTCAGTTGTTATCTCCGTTTTATTAAACAGACCTTATAATGAGTTCTTTGATTTTAAGTACGATGAAGTGTCATTTGTTATTGTGGTTTTGTTTTTTGTTGGTTGGGCTTTTGTTAATAATTACAATTGGTTTAAATTTGATAGTTGGCCTTTTGGGTTGCGTTCGTTTGTGTTTGTTATATTGGGTGTTGGATATGTGACTCCAGTAGCTTTGTTATATCCAAATATTACCAGTGCTTTGTTTGTCGATTATCCACCTATACTTCAGACTTATTGGCTTGACCATGTTTCTGAAGCTAAATCAATTTTTCAGTATATAAGTGAGAATGGATTATTATCTATTGATAATTATTTGTTACTGGTCATCCCTGCTTTATTGTATCCTTTTTTTAGAGTTAATAATCATCATTGTACAATCTTGTATATTATTTTCGTATTGAATTTATTCCTTGCCATATTCTGGCAGGTTAGGGTGATAAGATTATGTTTTATTTTATCAAGCCCTTTTCAGGCTTATGTAGTTATAAGGTTGTCTGAGTTTGTAAAATATTCAATATTTAAAGTGTTGATTATATTATTAGGAGCTCCATTAGTAATGGCATTTCTAGTGATAGCGGTTGGTAATGATGACTTCGAAAGAAATGCGGTTGAAAATGACAAGAAAACTCTATTTAGAGTATTGGAAGAAAAGGGCATCGAATCAAAGGTTATTCTTACTGGGATTGAGACGGGAGCACCTGTGTTGGCACACACTAATAACCGCATAATTGCAGCCCCTTATCACAGAAATATTGTTGGTAATCAATTTCTTATAGAGGTTATGTTAGAGAGGGATATGAGTTTAGCCAAGGACGAAATCCAAGCTAAGAACATTGATTATATTGTTATAGGAAATGACGCCCACTTAATGGTTTTGAAAAAATCAGCAAGTGAAGAGGCTCTTATAAACAAATTATACAGCTCAAATGTTCCCAGCTGGTTGGAGACCATATATGACGATGTTCCTGATGGCTACCGAATCTTTAGGGTTAGGGAGAGTTTATGAATAGTATAAAAGTTGCAGTATTACTCCCATGTTTTAATGAAGCGGGTGCTATCGGAAAGACAGTTATGTCTTTTAAGCAGGCTTTACCTGATGCGTCTATTTATGTGTATGACAACAACTCAACCGACAACACGGTAAACGAGGCCTTGCAAGCTGGGGCTATTGTTCGACATGAGCCTCGCCAAGGTAAAGGGGAGGTTGTCAGGAGAATGTTCTCTGATATTGATGCTGATATCTATGTGATGGCTGATGGTGATGACACTTACGATGCGTCAATATGCCCTGCGCTGATCGAACAATTGGATAATGAAAAACTCGATATGATTATTGGAAGTCGAGAGCGAGCTTCAATGGCTTATCCCAAAGGGCATATCCTAGGAAATAAGCTGTTTTCATCGCTGATTAATTTAGCATTCAATGCTCAATTGAGTGATGTGTTTTCTGGTTATCGAATTATGAGCCATCGATTTGTCAAAACCGTACCCATTTTCAGTGATGGCTTCCAAATAGAAACAGAGCTTACCGTTCATGCGCTACATCATAATATGCCAATCAAAGAAGTTTCGACGCAATATCAATCAAGGCCTGAAGGCACAGCCAGCAAATTGAATACCTTTAGTGATGGGCTCAAAATTCTCAATTTCATTTTGTTCTTATTGAGAGATGTAAAGCCAATGTTCTTCTTTGGCGTATTGTCTATGTTGCTTTGCTTCATTTCATTGGTTTTAGGAATCCCCGTTATCATCGACTTCATCGATACTGGGCTCGTCGAAAGGGTGCCTACTGCTATTTTGTCTAGTTCAATTGCATTGATAGCGGTGATGTCTTTTTTCTGTGGGTTGATACTCGACAACGTATCACGAGGTAGGCGAGAGATGAGGATCCTTTCTATATTACGAACGAGTGATAAAACGCTATCTGAATAGGAATCAAGCATGAGAACAAGCAAGGATGAAGACAAAGAGTGGATCGATTATTTGTCCCGTTTTAGTGACGAATATGATGAGCGAGTTTATAACGGCAATACAACGGGTTATGTGATGAGAGCTGGCCACATAGCATGTGAAAAGCCATTTGGTGAAAGTGAACACTTTTCGAGAGTGTTAGAAGTGGGCTCCGGTACAGGTGAACACTTGCTGCACGTCAAACACACCTTTGACGAGTATATCGTGAGTGATGGCGATGCTGCGGCTCTTGAGGTGGCAAAAGAGCAACTCAGTCGTATCAATTCTTATGACAAACTCACTTTTAACGTAACTAATGCTTGTGAGTTAGATTTTGAAAGCAATAGTTTTGATCGCGTGATCGCAACTCATATATTGGAGCACTTATACGAGCCTCACTTGGTGATTAAAGAGTGGTTGCGAGTGTTAAAACCTGGAGGCACTCTGTCTATTTTGATTCCTACCGATCCTGGGATCGCTTGGAAAATCGGCCGTTATATGACGACAAGAAAACACGCCTTACAGAAGGGGTGGCATTACGATTACATTATGGCGAGAGAGCATGTCAATCCATGTAATAACTTAATCGCTTTCTTAAGGTATTACCTTCCTGAACACCAAAAATCATTTTGGCCGCTGAGCTTTGTACCGCTTATTGATTGCAATTTGTTCTTTAACTTCCACGGGGTTAAACCACTATAGGAAGTAAAAGATGCTTTTAGTTTTTGAAAGAAGAGCGGGAAAACAAGAAGTAAGCGATCAAACCTCTCACTTCTTATTTGTCTGTCTATTAATTGATAGCTTAGATCGCCAAACCTGTAATTGCGCCAAACAACATAAACACACCCACTAACCCTACAATCGGGACCTTTACGGTTTTTAATAACCACACACCAACAATGATCAGAGCGAAGTCTATGCCGCTGCTCACTGCGCTTGTGAAGATGGGTTGATACAGGGCCGCAAGCAATAGACCAACAACTGCTGCATTCACACCGGTAAGAGCACCTGCCACCAAAGGCTTGCTTGCAATCGCCTGCCAATTCTTCAGTACAGCCAGTAGCAATAAGAAACCCGGTAAGAACACCGCAACTGTTGCGAGCAGTGCACCTGTAATCGGTGCCGATGGCATCAACACATAGCCTAGATAAGTGGCTAATGTAAACATTGGGCCAGGTACAGCTTGCGCAGCGGCATAGCCTGTTAGGAAGGTATCTTGGGACAGTTGATCACCAATACCATTTTGTAGCAGAGGAAGAACCACGTGCCCGCCACCGAATACCAAACTACCTGCTTGGTAAAATAAACCAAATACTTCAATGCCTTGAGAGTATGCACTGAACAGAGGTAAACCAATCAGTAGTGCTACAAAAATCACTAGCGGTGTTATGGATATCTTATGTGTCGAAGGCGTTGTTTTTAAGTCTTGCGAGGTTAAGAACTTACTGCCAACCATAGCAGCAAACAGTAGAACTAATACCTGAGGCAAGAGCCCAGGACTTAAAAGCAGAACAATCGCGGTTATCACACACAGTGCTGTTGCTATCTTTGATTGGCAAAAGTTTTTGTACATGCCGAAAGTGGCGTCAGCTACAACCACGACCGCGAGTAGCTTAAGTCCGTGGATGATTGAAATGAAAAGCGGTGCTTCCAACAACTGGTTGCTCACTAAGGCCAATATCAACATTAGGATGACAGAAGGGGAGGTGAAACCGACAAATGCGGCAATCGCACCGGTTAAGCCACCTTTTTTGTAACCAACCGCGAAGCCAACCTGACTTGAGCCTGGACCAGGCAGAAATTGACTGAGGGCGACAATTTGCCCGTACTCTTCGTCGGATAACCAATTCAGTTTCTCAACAAAGGCTTTACGGAAGTAGCCAATGTGTGCCGCTGGTCCACCGAAGCTAATCCAGCCAAGCCAGAAAAAGGTTTTAAAAATTGAAAGCATGATCGATTCCAGATAAATGTTTAGCGTAATTTAGGTGGAGTTGAACTATGATTCAAATTAATTGTTTTAATTATAACTATGAATAATATGGGATTGATTTGTGGCTGATTTTAACTGGAAAGGAATTGACCTTAACTTATTGATTGCACTGCAAGCTCTGTATAAAACCAACAGTGTGAGTAAGGCGGCAGAACGTTGTTATGTCAGCCAATCTGCGATGAGTCATAGCTTACAAAGACTGAGAAAGCTGTTTGATGACCCTCTGTTTGAGCGTGTCGGTAGCAAGATGGAGGCGACCGATCGAGCCATTGAACTGTCCAGTACGGTAGAAGCTCTGCTCAATACCATCCAGTCAGAGGTGTTACTGTCTAAATCGTTTGATGCCGCGACTTATAAAGGGACTTGGAAGATTGGTCTTACCGATTATGCTGAGCAGATGTTCGCGCCAGCATTGTTTGACCTCATCAAGCAATCCTCTCCTAATTCGCAAGTCGTGCTGTTCAATGTAAACCGGAGTAACTATCAGCAAGTATTTGAAGACGCCAAGCTTGATATAGCGATAGGCAGTTTTGGTGAGGTCTCAAAGCAATATCGAACCACGCATTTGTACACAGAGCAACATGTCTGTTTATTCGACAAGTCGGTTGTATCTATTGAGGGGCCGGTATCGTTAGAACAGTTTGTTGCTGTCGAGCATGCTCTTGTTTCACCTGCTGGATCTTTAAAGACTGGCGTTGATAAACGTTTGGCTGAATTAGGCTTCAGCCGAAAAGTGGCTATATGTTCAAGCAATTTTTTAACAGTAAAACGTTTGATAAGAGGTAGGGAGTTATTGTGTATCGTCCCCAAACTGGTGGCACGCAATGATATTCAAGACCAAGATACCGTGGTAGCAGTGGAGCCACCTATCGATGTGCCTGATTTTGATATACAGCTCATCTATCGCAAGACTAAGCATTTAGATGATAAAAATAAGCTACTTAGGAAGCTTTTTACACAAGCCGTTTCATCTGTGGTTGCTGCATAGTTGCAGCAGTTGTTCGGTCATCAATTTTATGCGAATTATTTTTAGAAAAATCCGGCTTATTATAAGAACCCGACTATACTTAATTTACGACTAAAAGCAGTCGTAAAGAATAGGATTTTTGATTTACCTAAGTAAAAAAATTGATTATATCCTAATGATATAGCTGAAAAAACTACCAGGCTAAACGGACTTAGTTGGTCTTAAAGCGCTAGCTCCCCCTAGCGCTTTTTCTTTTGTTCTAAGTTAGCTCTAATCTCTTAGGTGTTTACAGGTTTGAGTTGTTTAATCTCGATTTAGAACAGTTAACGGTCGAGTTAACTGACTAAGAGCAACAAGCTATGTAGACCGACAAATTATGAGTATCAACTAGCTACGAACGGTCAGTATCAAGCCATCAATCACACTGTGGTGGTGATCAGAAACCCCAGCAAGCTTGCCGTATTTCGGCTGGTGGCGATCATTTTCTAATGGATGGTGCCAACCTTGTGTATGTTCCACAAAGTGCGCAGCAAAGCTTTCAGACACCTCTAAACATCCTGCCATGACAGTATCAACATAGGTTTGAACGATAGGGCTGTTTTCACAAGGCGCTTCAATCTCGTCTTTGATGTATACCCAGATCGATTGATCCGTTATAAAGTCAGTTTGGCTCTCTATCTGATCGGCTTTCAATTCGATTCGGTGATAACCGCGTTCACGACGATCAAATTTAGCCAACGCAACATCATCGACCTCAAGCAAAACACCATTCACTTGTCCCTCACCAAGATTGACGATCAACGGTGACAAAACATAGCTGTCGTCGATTTTACTCCAGTGACGCACTAGGCCGTGCACTATCGCAGGAATAGCTTGTCCTGTTTGACCTGTGAGTTGACGAGAAGAGGAGTTGATCAAGCTACCATAACCAAAAATATACATCGCGTTCCCTGTCTGTTCTTTTGTATTTGAGACTAGTCTTACTATATGTTTGGCTTCATCAAATGTCAGTAGTTTTTTATTTTACACACTTTCGAGTCTAAACGACTTTTTGTGGTATGTTTAATTGACACTTTTTTGATCTCTAAATACACCTTGTTGCTTGTTTTTATTAGTTTTATATCTTTGGCGCGTTTCATGCATTGTGTTAGGTAATATTGCGGTGATGATTATTGCACCTTGAATTTGGCTATTGGTAGCAATTCAATATAAGCCACACTTGGCTTGTTATCTGAAATGAGGAATGAGTTTGTTAAATATCACAGATAAAAGTGTAGAAGATGCGATTCCAGCTTATCTTCGTTTAGGTTTTAGACCTTTCTTCTTTCTTGGCAGCCTCTATGCCGTGATTGCTATCGTCGCTTGGGTTGTCATGTTCCAAAATGGTCAGCCTGAAGTGTTAAAAGTACCCGCACTTTGGTGGCACGTACATGAAATGCTGTTTGGTTTTTCTATGGCGATTGTGGTTGGTTTTGTTCTGACTGCGGTGCAAACATGGACGGGAGTCAACGGAACCAAACATTATCGATTAGCTGCGCTCGTTGGTTTGTGGCTAGCACCTCGTATTCTATTTTGGACACCGGCGCCATTGTGGTTGATCTCATCGGTTGAAGCGTTGTTCTTGATCTTTGCCGCTTACGAGATTGGTTTCCGTGTCGTGAAATCGAAAGGCTGGAAGAACCTGTTTTTTGTGCCGCTGTTTATATTGGCTATCGTCGCCAACTTTGCTAGTTACGCGACGATTAAAGGCATGCCTCCATTCCCATCGTCTGCAGTATGGCACGCAATGTTATGGTGGTTTACCTTGCTATTATCCGTGATGGGTGGACGAGTTATCCCGTTCTTCACGGCCCGTCGTTTTGACTTTGAAAAAGCACAACCATTGGTTTGGTTGGAATGGCTAGCGAACCTGCCTTTGGTTGGGTTGTTTGTGCTGAGCTTCTTCCCGTTGACCTTTGCTCAAGTGGGCAATGAGTTGATGGTGTTTGCAGGTGTGACTCAGTTGGTGCGCTTTGTTCGTTGGAAGCCTTGGACAACGTTGTCTGAGCCTTTGGTGTGGTCACTGCATGCGGCTTATTTGTGCATTCCTTTGAGCTTGCTACTAAGAGGCTTGTTAGATAACCCATTTGCAAGCCATAACATGCTGCACCTGTTTGCGATTGGCGGTTTGAGTGGACTCATTCTTGCGATGATTACGCGCGTGACAATGGGGCACACAGGCCGTGCTATCTATAAAGGACCAAGCATGGCGCTGGCGTTCTCGGCTATCTTTATCGCGGCATTAGTTCGTAGTTTAGGTGTCACTTTCTTCCCTGCTTACTTATTTGAGATGGTCAACATCAGCGCGGGTTTATGGACGTTGGCGTTTGGTCTGTTTATCTGGAAGTTTGGCATGATGTTATTAACCCCAAGAGTGGATGGTCATCCGGGGTAAGCGTATTGATTTTCTGCCACATTTTTAAAGGGAAGCACTGAGCTTCCCTTTTTGATCGCAGCTAGTTATCGCTTTAATTTATCTCTGTTTGAGAACCGTTCATTTCATTGTTGTCGATAAAATAGCATAGAAGTTGATGGTGAATCGGAGAGTTACGAACCCATTGAAATCCGGCACAAACGATTTGCAGCAATGGAGTGTGATCCGCTGCAAATATTTGCAGCAATATTCATTGATTTGTGCTCTAATACCGCGCTTACCAAGGGATGGTGTTAAAAGATGCTCACTTAGATGGAGTTATCAAAGTTGACCGATCCCTTAATGATCTCCCTTAGGAAAAAATAGAACATGTCTAAGAACAAAAAATTTGATATCCGCCTTACAGAAAAACGCAACGGTTGGGGTGCAGAGATTACTCGTCAAGTAACGTCTCGCAGCACAACAGTATCTAAGCGTGAGTCTGGTTTTGAAACTGAAGCTCTAGCACAAGAGTGGGCAGAGAAAGAGCTAGCATCTTTCATCGCAAACCAAGCTGAACGTAACGAGCGTAAATCAGAGCAGCGTAAAGAGCGTGACGAACTACGTCATACTAAAGAGCTTAAAGCTGAGCAAGCACGTGAAGCACGCGCAAAAGCTCGTGAAGAAGAGCAAGAAGACGCTGAGTAATTTAGCGCTTAATTAATTTACAGGTTCCTTAATTTTAAGATAAGGGACAAGTAAAAAAAGCCCCAATATAACTTTTTTCTTTCTAGTCAAAAGTGTATTGGGGCTTTTTAGTTTGTGGAGTTTATTTTCGAAAATGTAGCCACTTCTTGCTAGTGACTACATGTCATTGATTAGTTGTTAAGCGCCGTTAGCCAATCATCTTCCGCTACTTCTTCAATATAGCTCTCAACTGATTGTCCCACTTCATCGTCATCTTGTTTGAAGTAAGCAATGTGAAATACTGCGTCACCTTCGTTCACCAACGGTAGAGTTTGTTGGCCAATCACGATACCGCCTTTGGTTGTGATCACTTGGCCTTCTTGGTGACCTAACGGAGAGCTTATGTAAGCTAGGGTTTGTCCTGCTTCAACTTGTTCGCCAAGTCTCACCATGTTACGCAAAATACCGTCTGACTCAGCGCGGATCCAGCTGGTGGATTTGCTCAACACTGGCTCTGGCAACTTTTTACGGTTTGGGCGCAGCATGCCGATTTCTTTCATCACTTGATGTACGCCAAGGTAACCCGCACGAATCGCTAGGTGATCAAAACGCAACGCTTCACCACCTTCGTAAGTTAATACAGGGATCCCCAATTTTTCCGCTTCGCTACGAAGTGACCCATCACGCAGTGGAGAATCAATGATCACTGGTGTTGCGAACGCTTTTGCGATGCGCAATGTTTCTGGGTTCGACAGGTTTGCACGGATCTGTGGCAAGTTAGTACGGTGAATCGCACCTGTGTGTAGATCCAAAATAAAATCACAGTGCTTCGCCACATTCTCAAAGAAAGTGTAAGCGATGCGTGATGTTAGCGATCCTTTCTCACTGCCAGGGAAGCAACGGTTTAGGTCACGACGGTCTGGTAGGTAACGAGATTTATGGATAAAGCCAAACACGTTAACGATAGGCACAACAATCAAGGTACCTTTCAGTTTCTTTGGATCAATCGCATTGGTCAGTTGTCGTGCAATCTCAACACCGTTTAGCTCATCGCCGTGGATAGCCGCATTTACCATCAGTGTTGGGCCTGCTTGGCGACCGTGAATAATTTCAATCGGGATCGAAAGTGGAGAGTGCGTGTAAAGCTGAGCCGCTTGCAGTTCAATCTCCATTCGCTGTCCTGGTTGAACAGTATAACCAAGTAATTCGAATGGTTGATTAGGTTTTAGTCTTGCCATTTAGGTTGTTCTCAACATGGTGATAATTCGTTAACACGGAATGTACCAATCGTTGATTTTTAGTACGAATCAATCGGTTTACGGTGACGACAAAAGTTTTCTATGGAGTTGTCTATAAATAAGTTTCCATTTTTAATTTGACTCATTATAGGGTGTTTCAAATTGTGGTTTTTCTGACAGTACACTGATATTTGTCATTTGGTTGGTTGCTATTATCCACCGCCATTTTTTGGCGGCCAAATTCAAATATCGAGATGAAAATGAAAAAAACAATTTCAAAAGTTGTAGCACTAGCGGTGGTATCTGTTGCTTTATCTGGCTGTGTTGGTAGCAACGCAGTAACGGGTTACCTAATGAAGTTCAACCTTAAAGCCGTTGATAACCGTTACGCTCGTGGTGGTTTGAACATATTGCTTGCACCGGCTTACGGTCTAACAGTTGCAGCTGATTACTTGGTATTCAACTCACTAGAGTTCTGGACGGGCAGCAACCCACTAACAGGTGCACCGCATATATTTGATACTAAGATTGATACTTACCTTGATATCAACCATCAGCTTGATAAGTCACTTACTGAAGCACCAGTAGGTCCTATTACTAGTGCTGATATGATTGAGAAAGGTCAAATGCAGCAGATCGACGAAAACACGATCCAAATGGACATCACTTACCAGTCTGGTGAGCGTGCGACATTGATCGGAGTTCGTGATGGTGAGATGGTGACATATTTCATCGACGGCGAAGTAGTGGCACAAACTTCAATTGACGAGTTAGAAAGCTACGCGGCTTCACGCGCTTAATTGTTTATTTAGTCACAAGTACATAGCTACAAAGATTGGATACAAAAACAGGTACTCATTGAGTACCTGTTTATTTTGTGTCTATAAACGGTGTTTACTGAAAAGTGCTATTTAGTGAAGAGCCCTATTTATTAGAAACACCATTTATTGAACATACATAGCTTATAGAATTATGCTTTTTCTGGGATAGCTGCAAGCAGTGCAACCATTTGATTCCAGAATAGCTCAACCGTATCGATCTTCACTTTCTCATCAGGAGAGTGAGGGAACTTGATGGTTGGGCCGAAAGAAACCATATCCATGTTCGGGTAAGGTTCTTTGAATAGACCACACTCAAGACCAGCGTGGATAACCATGATGTTTGGTTTGTGACCGTAGATACCTTCGTACATGTCGCGGAAGATGTGCATGATTTCTGAATCTGCGTCTGGCTTCCAACCTGGGTAAGCACCAGAGAACGCGATGTTAGCGCCTGCTAGTTCAGCAACAGAGTGAAGCATGCTTTCTACTTGGCTACGACCTGAATCGATAAGAGAACGGATCAGGCAAAGCACTGTGATTGAGTTCTCTTCTGTTGTGATAACACCTACGTTTAGAGACGTTTCAACAACACCTTCAATCTCGTCACTCATACGAATCACGCCGTTTGGACATGCGTTAAGTGCCGCGATAAAGCGAGCTTGGTCTGCTGACGCAAGTGCGCCCATTTCTACAGAAGCTTCTTCGTTGAAAGTCACGATGCTGTCTTCTACTTTACCTAGCTCTGTTGAAAGCAGCTCTGTGTAGTAGTTGTATAGCGAAGCCAGTTTCTCTTGGTTTTCAGCAGGAACAGCAACCGTTACGAAACCTTCACGAGGAATAGCGTTACGAAGGCTACCACCTTTGAATTCGACGATGCGAAGGTCTAGCTCTTTTGCGTGACCTGCTAGGAAGCGAGCAAGCAGTTTGTTTGCGTTTGCACGACCTGTGTGGATGTCGCAACCAGAGTGACCGCCTTTTAGGCCTTTTAGCGTTAGCTTACGTGTTACGAAGTCAGCTGGAATCGCGTTACGTGCAATTTCAAATGTCATTGCGCCGTCGATACCGCCAGCACAACCCATGTACACTTCGCCTTCTTGCTCTGAATCGGTGTTAAGAAGGATATCGCCTTCTAACCAACCCGCTTCAAGACCGAAAGCACCAGTCATGCCTGCTTCTTCATCTACGGTAAGTAGAACTTCGATAGGGCCGTGTTGGATTTCGTTCGAAGCCAGAACCGCTAGGCAAGAAGCCATGCCCATGCCGTTATCAGCGCCAAGCGTTGTGCCTTTCGCTGTAACCCACTCACCATCAATGTATGGTTGGATTGGATCTTTAGCGAAGTCATGAACTGTGTCTTCGTTCTTTTGTGGAACCATATCGATGTGAGCTTGTAGCACGACACCTTTTTTGTTTTCCATACCCGCCGTTGCAGGCTTTTTGATGAATACGTTACCCGTTGGGTCACGACGTACATCTAGGCCTTGCTCTGTTGCCCAAGCAATAATGTATTGAGCAAGTTCTTCTTCATGTTTCGAAGGGTGCGGGATTGAACAAATTTTATCGAAAAACTGCCAAATAGGGGCAGGGGACAATTTACTGATCTCAGAATGGAATTCAGACACGGATGACTCCTTTTTTATTTGATAACCATATATTTAGGTTTTGTAATGGCAAAAAACTAGAACAAAAATCTAAAATATGGGTCTGTTTTGATGGCAACAGCATACCACTTGAGGGTTTTGACGAGTAGCGGTTCTAAACCTCAAATAGCTCAAATTTTGAAAGCGATCTTGTCTATCTGATCATAAATAAGCGCATTGATGCTTATAAATGGTGCAGGCAAACGTTTGTTTAATTCTATTTTGTAATTTAATTACAAAAATGAGTTTGTAAAATAACCGCAAATAGTCAAAAGTGTGACATATAGCAAAAAATACTTGTAATCTTTTTTCTTTAGGGTATATTAATAACCAACTTCTGAAGTGAAGAGTAAATGCTCAAAGGATGAGTCCGTTTTATCGCCTCCAAGGAACCGAGAAATCAAATTCGTTTTTTATTGATTTATTAAGGTGATAGTTATGAAAGGTTTACCATCTGCAATGTTCTGGCTTAACAGCTCTGTTTACACTAGCAACTTTGCATACCCTACAAGCTTTGGTTACTAATACCGTAAGCGTGTAACTCGAACAGTTTTGTTCACCCCTATATATTGGAATTATTTTACAACCCTTTTGGTTGACAGATTCTACCGCCACTCAGTTTTGAGTGGCGTTTTTTTTGCCTGCTACTTTTCCAAACCGCTTTCGCTTATCACTTTTCCTGCTGTTCTGCATGGTTGTTTTTTAAACGCCGAAATATCAATTTGCGCCTTATTACTGATCCTGTTGAAAAATACATAACTATTGTGGGTTTGAATTCGGAATTTATTAGCTAGATTCTCAATGAAAATAGCCGATGGTAGAAAAAGCAACCAACTAATCATATTGAGAATTTTGATTTTAATTGCTTGTTTTTAATAATTATTTTCCATTTATGCTTTTATTTTTAATCGCTCTGTTTCATACGGCATTCTGATAAAGATCGATTAGAGCCTTAATTCTATCTGGAATTTGTTATTTGATAACTTTATAATCCACAGCCAATCGATTACGCAACCGTTTACTTTTTACCCTTATAGGATTCGATAATGTTCGAAAAGCTATTCAAACTCAGTGAAAATGGCACCAATGTGCGCACTGAAATCATCGCAGGTCTAACAACCTTCCTAACAATGGCTTACATCATTTTTGTAAACCCAATGATTCTAGCTGATGCTGGTATGGACCATGGCGCTGTATTTGTAGCAACCTGTTTAGCAGCTGCTATTGGCTGTTTCATCATGGGCTTTGTTGCTAACTACCCAATTGCTCAAGCTCCAGGCATGGGTTTGAATGCATTCTTTACCTACGCTGTTGTAATGGGGATGGGTTATACGTGGCAAGTTGCTCTGGCAGCGGTTTTCGTATCGGGCGTGATCTTCATCTTCTTAAGCATCTTTAAGATCCGTGAATGGATTATCAACTCGATCCCAATGTCTCTGCGTGTTGGTATCTCTGCAGGTATCGGTCTTTTCCTAGCGTTTATTGCTCTTAGCAATGCTGGCATCGTTGTTTCTAACCCTGCAACGAAAGTTTCACTGGGCGACATTACCGCGATTGCTCCTATCCTAGGTGCGCTTGGTTTCTTCCTTACGATTGCTCTTGTTCACCGTGGCGTGAAAGGCGCAGTAATGATTGCGATTCTAGCTATCACAGCTGTTGGTATTGTTATTGGTGACGTTCAATACGGCGGCATCATGTCGACACCACCAAGTCTTGCACCTACATTCATGCAGCTTGATTTCTCTGCTGTATTTGAAATCGGTATGATTTCAGTAGTATTCGCTTTCTTGTTCGTCGATTTATTCGATACAGCGGGCACTCTGGTTGGTGTTGCAACGAAAGCAAACCTAATCAAAGAAGACGGCAAATTACCGCGCTTAAACAAAGCACTGCTTGCTGACTCTACAGCAACATCTATTGGTGCATTGTTAGGTACATCAAATACAACCTCTTACGTTGAGAGTGTTGCGGGTGTCGCAGAGGGTGGTCGTACTGGTCTAACAGCGGTTGTTGTTGGTATCTTGTTCCTACTGGCTCTTTTCTTCTCACCGCTTGCAGGTATGATTCCAGCCTACGCAACATCAGGTGCGTTGTTCTATGTAGCAATTTTGATGATGTCTGGCCTAGTTGGTATTGATTGGCGTGATCTTACGGAAGCAGCCCCAGTCGTGGTAACATGTCTGCTTATGCCGTTGACATACTCTATCGCTGAGGGTATCTCATTAGGCTTCATCGCTTACGCTGCAATTAAGCTGCTAAGTGGTAAAGGTCGCGATGTTTCACCTGCTGTGTGGGTAATGTCGGCTATCTTTATTCTTAAATATACTTTCGCTTAATCGTCTAGATTTCTGCTTAATCGCTGAAGAGGCTATGTTTGAAGTAGCCTCTAATAACATGACAAAATTATTAGGTTTTATACTATGAGCAACAAATTCGTTATCACTTGGGACAACATGCAGACTTACTGTCGTCAACTTGCTGAAAAGCAAATGCCAGCAGAGCAGTGGAAAGGCATCTGGGCAGTGAGCCGTGGTGGTTTGGTTCCTGGTGCAATCTTGGCTCGTGAGCTAGGTATTCGTCACGTAGATACGATTTGTATTTCTAGCTACGACCACGATCACCAACGTGATATGACCGTCGTTAAAGCACCTGAAGGTGACGGCGAAGGCTTCCTAATCGTTGAAGATCTTGTTGATAGTGGTGACACTGCACGCAAGCTTCGTGAAATGTACCCGAAAGCGAAACTGATCGCTGTGTGTGCAAAGCCATCTGGTGCTGACTTGCTAGATGAGTACATCGTTGATATCGCTCAAGACACATGGATTGAGCAACCTTGGGATACTAGCCTAAGCTACGTTGAGCCGGTAAATCGCAAGTCAAAATAAGCGTAAACTTAGTTTTTTGAGAAATGACCCTTTATAGGGTCATTTTTTTTTATATGATTAGTAACAACCATTTCTTATTAAGTATCCCAATGTCTGAATCAGAAGAAACGAGCTCGAACCTTTCGGAAACCTTGTTTGTAAAGCACAAGCAGGCTAAAGAGACCTCAATGCTGACACAATACATGCCAAGCTCTGAAGCGCTATTGGATGAGAAGCGTGAACAGCAAAACTCATCATGGTACCGAAACCTAAGACGTCTTCAGTGGGTATGGCAAGGCGTTAACCCCATTGAGCAAGAAGCGGTATTGGCTCGCATCGCGTCATCAGATAACTCTCGTACAACCGATGAGTGGCTTGATACGGTCATGGGTTACCGAAGTGGTAACTGGGCATACGAATGGACCAAACTGGGTATGCAGCATCAAAATCGCTCGAACGAGAAGAAGGGTGAAGAAATGGCTGAAGAGCTGTTTTCAGCATCGTTGTGCTTCAGCATTGCTGGCTACCCACATCTCAAGAACGACAATTTGGCGGCTCAGGCTCAAGTGTTGGCCAACGCAGCTTATTCTGAAGCAATTAAGCATACGAAGTTGATCGTCAAACAGATTGATATTCCATACCAAAACAAGAAGATCAAAGCGAACTTGCATCTAACCAAAACAGACAAACCACAACCGGTTGTGATTGTCAGCGCTGGTCTAGATAGCTTGCAAACCGATATGTGGCGTTTGTTTAGGGATTACTTAGCACCAAAGAACATTGCTATGTTAACGGTAGACATGCCATCAATAGGACACAGTGCACATTGGCCGTTAACAGAAGACTCATCTTGTCTTCACCAAGCAGTGCTGAATGAGTTGCCTAACATCCCATGGGTCGATCACCACAAAGTCGGCTTGTTTGGCTTCCGCTTTGGTGGCAATGCGATGGTGAGATTATCTTTCCTTGAGCAGCATAAGCTTAAAGCGTGTATCTCTTTAGGCGCGCCAATTCACGATATCTTTGTTCATGCCGACAAACTGAAACAGATGCCTAAAATGCATTTAGATGTTTTGGCTTCACGTCTTGGTAAAGGGGCCGTTGATATCAATAGTCTTTCTGGGCAATTGATGGCGTGGTCACTCAAGGTACAAGGTTTGCTGTCAAACAGTAAAACCAGTGTGCCTATCTTGGCATTAGCGTTAGAGGGCGACCCAGTATCACCTCCAATGGATAACCAACTGGTTGCTATTTACAGTGATTACGGTAAAGCGAAGAAAATCAAAGCTAAGTCAATTACACAAGGTTATGAGCAATCCCTCGAATTGGCGATAAAGTGGCTTGAGGATGAATTATTTAGATGACATTTCTCCTAAATTAGTTAAGCATGAAAAGTGTACAAAGTAAGTACCTGATACTCAGAAATAATTTATAAAATCCAATTGCGTAGTTTCTACGTATAACAGTCTGAGTAACGTCATTCTTAACATTGAAATGGAGATTCAATATGTCAGAAGTGACACAACAACCTACGCATTATCGCTTGTTAAATGTTTTAAAGGCTATAGGCCCTTACTTAAGGGAGCCGCAATCAGAAGAAGGCCACTATATTTTTGATTGCTTGTCTGTGTGTGTGAACGATAAAAAATCGCCAGAAGAACGTGAGTTTTGGGGCTGGTGGTTGGAGTTGGATAAGTCGGAAGAAGGATTTTCGGCGAAGTACAACACGGGTAAATACAACATCGATGGTAACTGGGATCCTTTGCCATTACCTAAAAAGGCGATCGCTGAGGTCTCTCGAACTCAAGAAGCCTTTCACCAAAAGCTGGTTGATGAACTTCAAAAGAAATTTGAAATCGGCGTTCAGTTAGACGAAGAGTCTGTCGAATTCGTCTGATTTTAAAGGTTACTCTTCTATATAAAGCAAAAAGGTGCGATTTCGCACCTTTTCTGCTTGTGAATTCCCCTTTTGATTGCTAAAACATCACCTCTTATTTGTTTTATCCATAAAAGACTTCATGACAACAAATCATCAAAGCGGGACAACAGCACAGCGTAAAACTGTCGTTGTTAAACTGGGTACCAGTGTCTTAACTGGTGGAACATTGGCATTAGACCGCGCTCATATGGTTGAGCTGGTTCGTCAATGTGCTGAATTAAAAAAACAAGGCCACTCTGTGGTTATGGTTTCGTCTGGCGCAATTGCAGCCGGACGTGAGCACCTTGGTTACCCCGCACTTCCCAACTCGATGGCAAGCAAACAATTGCTTGCGGCAGTTGGGCAAAGTCAGTTGATTCAAGTTTGGGAGTCTTTATTTGCTATCTATGGCCTTAGGATTGGCCAGATGCTACTGACTCGTGCTGATCTCGATGATCGCGAGCGTTTTCTTAATGCACGTGACACGATCAATGCGCTTGTTGAGCACGACATTATTCCGGTAGTAAACGAAAACGACGCAGTAGCCACCAACGAAATTAAAGTGGGCGACAATGATAACTTGTCGGCCTTAGTGGGGATTTTGTGCGGTGCTGATAAGCTTTTGCTATTAACGGACCAAAAAGGCCTGTTTACGGCTGACCCTCGTAAAGACCCAAATGCTGAGCTCATCAAAGAAGTGAAAACTATTGATGACACACTGCGCAAGATCGCAGGCGGCAGTGGTACTACGTTAGGTACTGGCGGCATGGCGACAAAACTGCAGGCGGCTGATATTGCTCGTCGTGCGGGTATTGAAGTGATCATTGCAGCGGGCAGTGCTGAAAATGTGGTGTTTGACTCACTGAGTGACAACCCACAAGGCACACGTTTCTTGCCTTTAGCGGAAGCGCTTGAAAACCGTAAACGCTGGATTCTAGCGGGCCCTGCTTCAGCTGGTGACATTGTGGTCGACGACGGCGCAGTAAACGCAGTTAACACCAAAGGCAGCAGCTTGTTGGCAAAAGGGGTCGTTCGAGTTAAAGGCGAATTCTCTCGTGGTGAAGTTACCCAAGTCACAGACAGCAAAGGCAAGGTAGTGGCGCGTGGTATCGCTAGCTACTCAAGCCAAGACCTAGCAAAAATAGCAGGCAAGCACAGTAAAGATATTGGCGACATTCTTGGCTACGATTACGGGTCAGAAGTCATTCACCGTGACGACATGGTTGTAATCCAAGAATAGCTCGTGATGATAAGGCGAACCGCCTTTTTACATCCAAAGACAGACAGAATTTAGGGAGAGTTAAACGTGGATTTAACTAACATGGGTATCGCAGCAAAAGACGCTGCTTTCCACCTAGCGACCGCATCTACGGCGCAAAAGAATAAAGCATTGGCGATCATCGCTGATGAGCTAGAAGCAAACGCAGCAACGATTTTAGAAGCAAACGCGAAAGATATCGAACTTGGCCGTGAAGCGGGTCTGACTGATGCACTGCTTGATCGTCTATTGCTGAACGAAGAACGCTTAACCGGTATCGCTAACGATGTGCGTAACGTGATTAGCCTGAATGACCCAGTTGGCAGCGAAATTGACAGTAAGGTACTTGAAAACGGTATGTCACTCTCTCGCCGCCGCGTACCACTTGGTGTGGTTGGTGTTATCTACGAAGCGCGTCCAAACGTAACTATCGATATTGCAGCACTGTGTCTCAAAACTGGTAACGCAAGCATCCTACGTGGCGGCAAAGAGACATTCTTCTCAAACATGGAGCTGGTTAAAGTAATCCAGTCTGCATTAGAGAAAGCGGAACTTCCTGCGGCTTCTGTGCAGTACATCGAGAAACCCGATCGTGAACTTGTCTCTCAACTGCTTAAACTGGATGACTACGTGGATATGATCATTCCTCGTGGTGGCGCTGGTCTGCACAAAATGTGTAAAGAAAACAGCACCATTCCAGTGATCATCGGTGGTTTCGGTATCAGCCATATCTTTGTTGATGAGAGCGCTGATCTTGAGAAGTCTGTTGATGTGGTTGAAAACTCGAAAGTTCAACGTCCATCTGCATGTAATTCATTGGATACGCTGCTAGTGCATGAAGCGGTTGCTGAGGCTTTCCTTGCTAAGCTAACACAGCGTTTAGCAGGCAAAGTAACCTTGGTTGCTGACGCTAGTGCAAAATCATTGCTTACTGGTTTTGAAGACCAACGTGATGCCGTTGAAGGTGACTTTGACACTGAATGGCTAAGCTACACGCTAGGCGTAAAAGTAGTTGCGGATGTGGCAGAAGCGATTGACCACATGCGCGTACACAACGCGAGTCACTCAGATGCGATTATGACTAACAGTCTAGAGAGCTCAGAGCGCTTTATTAATTCAGTCGGTTCAGCTGCAGTCTATGTGAATGCATCAACACGTTTTACAGATGGCGCACAGTTTGGTTTAGGCGCTGAAGTCGCAGTATCTACCCAGAAACTACATGCTCGCGGCCCAATGGGCTTAGAAGAGCTGACAAGCTACAAGTGGGTAGGTAAAGCGAACTATTTAGTTCGCGGTTAACGCTGGTCGTTAATTTTACTCCTCAGCTCATTTTTGAAATGGCGATCGAGTAGCAATAATCAATGAATTACCACACAAAAGGGCCTTAATTGGCCCTTTTTCTTTCCTAACGTTTGGCAATTCCGTTACACTGATATTCAATTATTTGGAGGTGATATGCATTGTCCTTTTTGTTCAGAGAACGACACTAAAGTAATCGATTCAAGACTGGTAGCCGATGGCCATCAGGTTCGTCGTCGCCGTCAATGCCTTGCATGTAGTGAACGTTTTACGACTTTCGAATCGGCAGAACTTGTGATGCCTAAAGTCATAAAGTCGAATGGAAACCGCGAACCATTTAATGAAGATAAAATGGTCGGTGGTGTGCAGCGCGCCCTAGAAAAACGCCCAGTGAGTGCTGATGCGATTGAACTTGCGATCAGCACGATTAAGTCACAACTCCGTGCGACTGGTGAGCGTGAAGTACCAAGCGAGATGATCGGTAATCTTGTGATGGGCCAATTGAAAGAATTGGATAAAGTGGCGTACATCCGTTTTGCCTCTGTTTACCGCAGCTTTGAAGACATCCGAGAGTTTGGCGAAGAAATCGCTAAATTAGAGGATTAACTCCTCAATCATGTCAAACTTTACTCCCCTAGATTTTCAAATGATGTCGCGTGCTATTCAGTTAGCAAAACGCGGCATTTACACCACTGCACCAAACCCTAATGTTGGCTGTGTCATCGTACACAGTGACGGTCAGATCGTTGGCGAAGGTTTTCATGCCAAAGCCGGTGAGCCTCATGCTGAGGTACATGCTATGCGAATGGCGGGCGACAAAGCAAAAGGTGCGACTGCTTATGTCACGCTAGAACCTTGCTCGCACTATGGTCGAACGCCACCTTGTGCTGAAGGTTTGATTAAGGCTCAAGTTTCAAAAGTGATTTGTGCCATGCAGGACCCAAACCCTAAAGTCGCAGGCCGCGGTATCAAGATGCTACGCGACGCGGGTATTGAGGTTGAAATCGGCTTGTTAGAGCAAGATGCTCTCGATTTAAATCCTGCATTTATTAAGCGTATGCAAACGGGCATGCCATTTGTTCAGTTAAAGATGGCCGCTAGCCTTGATGGACAAACGGCATTGGAAAATGGTCAAAGCCAATGGATCACATCGCCAGAAGCACGTCGTGATGTTCAGAACTTTCGAGCAAAATCAGGCGCGGTGCTATCAACCAGCCAAACGGTGATTGAAGACAACGCGTCGCTGAATGTTCGTTGGGCAGAGTTGCCAAGCAGTACCAAAACAAATTACGTTGAAGACGAGTTGCGTCAGCCAATTCGCGTAATTCTTGATCGCCAAAATCAACTGTATCCTGAGCTCAAGTTATTCCAAACTCCAACATCGGTATTGAGAGTCGCTGAAACCTCTGCTGATATTGAAGTCGAAACCACAGATGCAGGTCAGCTCGATTTACACGATCTAATGCGTCAATTGCCAGCGAACCATATTGATCATATTTGGGTCGAAGCGGGCGCTACCTTGGCAAAAAGCTTGATTGAAGCGCAGCTAGTGGATGAGCTAATCCTTTATTTAGCACCTAAACTAATGGGCAGTGACGGACGAGGTTTGATGGGCGCATTAGGACTCACTTCAATGTCTGATGTGATTGACCTAGAAATTAAAGATGTTCGACAGGTTGGTGTGGATATTCGCATCGTCGCGAAACCTATTATCGCGAAACAAATAATAACGAAACCATAGTGGAAATAGTTCTGCTAACCAAATACATGTCGTTGACAACAAAAAGAGTTTTAAAATGTTTACAGGAATTGTAGAAGCCGTAGGTACATTGAGTGCAATCACTCCCCGCGGAGAAGACATCACCGTAACGGTTAATGTTGGTAATCTTGATATGGCTGACGTTAAGTTAGGCGACAGTATCGCGACCAATGGTGTTTGTTTGACGGTTGTTGAGTATAACGATCACAGCTACAGTGCAGACCTTTCGCTTGAGACCCTGAAAAAAACGGGTTTTGTCGATTACCAAGCTGGCGACAAGGTAAACCTTGAGAAAGCAATGTTACCAACCACGCGTTTCGGTGGACACATCGTGTCTGGTCACGTTGATGGCGTGGGTGAGATTGTTGAACGTAATCAAGTTGGTCGTGCGATTGAGTTCTGGGTAGAAATGCCAGCAGAAATCTCAAAATACGTGGCTCAAAAAGGTTCAGTAACGGTCGATGGTATCAGCCTGACTGTGAACGATTTACGCAAGAACGCATTCAAGCTGACTATCGTTCCTCACACTTCTTCAGAAACCACCATCGACCAATTCAATGTCGGTCGTAAAGTGAATCTAGAAGTTGATGTATTAGCGCGTTACATGGAGCGTTTACTGCAAGGTCAGCAGCAAGAGTCTGAGCCTGAATCTCGATTAACGATGGAATTCTTACAGCAGAATGGTTTTGCCTAACCGTTGATACAAAGTGCGTTAAGCGAGACTTTGTAAAGCGAAGCAATATCATCAGGTTTAAATAGTGTCGGTTCTAGGAAGCAGAACCATTTCAAAGGATATAGAACAATGCCAATTAGTACTCCTCAAGAAATTATTGAAGACATTCGCCTAGGAAAAATGGTTATCCTGATGGATGATGAAGATCGCGAAAATGAAGGCGATCTGATCATGGCAGCAGAACATGTGACGCCAGAAGCGATTAACTTCATGGCGATGTATGGCCGTGGCTTAATCTGTCTGACGCTAACCAAAGAGCGTTCAAGCCGTATGGGTCTAGCCCCTATGGTTCAAGACAACAATGCACAGTACACCACGAACTTTACGGTTTCGATTGAAGCGGCTGAGGGTGTAACGACGGGTATCTCTGCATCAGACCGTGCAGTGACAGTTCAAGCGGCAGTGGCGAAAGATGCGAAAGCGGCTGATCTTGTTCAACCTGGTCATATTTTCCCACTGACAGCGCAAGAAGGTGGTGTTCTAACGCGCGCAGGCCACACAGAAGCAGGCTGTGATTTAGCACGTCTAGCAGGCTGTGAGCCAGCTTCGGTTATCGTTGAAATCCTAAATGACGACGGCACCATGGCACGTCGCCCTGATCTTGAAGTCTTCGCTGAAAAACACGATATCAAATTAGGCACCATTGCTGACTTGATTGAATACCGCAACAACACAGAAACGACGATTGAACGTGTAGCACAATGTCATTTGCCAACAGAGTTTGGTGACTTTGAGCTTGTGACTTACCGTGACACGATTGATAACCAGATCCACTACGCGATGCAAAAAGGTGACCTGTCTGTGGGCGCTCCTTTAGTGCGTGTTCACCTGCATGACACGTTTACCGATCTACTTCACTCAGACCGTGGTACAGAGCGCAGCTGGTCACTAGATAAAGCGATGAAGCGCATTGGCGATGAAGGCGGTGTGTTGGTTATTCTGGGTAACGAAGAGTCGTCTGATTCTTTGATTCACAAAGTGAAGACATTCGAAGCTCAAGATAAGAACGAGCAGCCAACCATGGCTAAAAAGCAAGGTACCTCGCGTCGTGTTGGTGTGGGTTCTCAGATTCTACAAGACCTAGGTGTTCATGATATGCGTTTGTTGTCTTCAAGCACTAAGCGTTACCACGCATTGGGTGGTTTTGGCCTTAACGTTGTTGAATACGTTTGCGAGTAAGATGACGTCTGTCCGTTTATAGCGACATAATTTACCGATGATTTCAGTGGCTCTTTTAGAGGTTAATTTCGATAAAAGAGCAAAGTAGCCAAGCCCGATTCAAAACGTGTCGAATACACAAGTTTGGCTACTTGCTGCTCCAATATGGTTGAGAGCCGTGCTGCGTTATCATCTTTACATCTCCGGTGTCTGTTCTTCTAAATTAGCATTAGATATTGCTCACAGTTTTGTGCTAGAATCCGGCGATTCTCACTTGATGAAAATAGTTAAAGGAAGGCTTATGAAAGTGATCGAGGGTGGCTTCCCAGCGCCAAATGCAAAAATTGCTATCGTTATTGCTCGTTTCAACAGTTTTATTAACGAAAGTTTACTTTCTGGTGCAATCGATACTTTAAAGCGTCATGGACAAGTAAGCGAAGACAACATCACTGTTGTTCGTTGCCCTGGTGCAGTAGAACTTCCACTTGTAGCGCAACGCGTTGCAAAAACGGGTAAGTTCGATGCGATTGTATCTCTTGGTACAGTAATCCGTGGCGGTACACCTCACTTTGACTATGTTTGTAGTGAATGTAATAAAGGTTTGGCACAAGTGTCTCTGGAATTTTCTCTTCCAGTAGCGTTTGGTGTTCTTACTGTTGATACGATCGATCAAGCTATTGAACGCGCAGGAACCAAGGCTGGTAATAAGGGTGCAGAAGCCGCACTTAGCGCACTTGAGATGATCAACGTTCTTTCTGAAATCGATTCCTAATGGGGGCCAGTGTGAAACCAGCCGCACGTCGTAACGCACGTCAATTTGCTCTACAAGCAATTTATTCTTGGCAAATTACTAAAGAAAATATTGCTACCGTTGAAGAACAGTTCTTATCTGGTGGTAAGTATGATGAAGAAGAGCATCATGCCGCAGAACCTGCTCTAGCTATGCCAGAAACAGACGTTGCATACTTCCGCGACTTACTAACTGGTGTTGCTCTTAGCCACATGGAACTTGATAGCAAGCTTCGTCCATTCGTATCTCGCCCTATGCAAGATTTGGATTTGATGGAACTAGCGCTTCTACGTTTAGCTATGTACGAGATGACTCGTCGCGAAGATGTACCATACAAAGTGGTTATCAATGAAGCTATCGAGCTTGCGAAAGTATTCGCAGCAGAAGACAGCCATAAGTTTGTTAACGGTGTGCTTGATAAAGCTGCACCGCACGTTCGTAAGAAATAAGACGTTCGTATATTGAATCTAAAGGTCAGCTTTCATGCTGGCCTTTTTTGTAACTAAATTTCTGTAATATCAATAATTACGGTGATTTGTATGAAGACTAAAGATAGGGCATGTGATGTCTGGCGAATTTAACCTGATTGAAAAATATTTTGTAAATCGACAACCACAACGTAAAGACGTACATCTGGCAGCGGGCGATGACTGTGCTTTGGTCAAAGCGCCAAGTAATGTTCAGATCGCGATCAGTACGGATACCTTAGTGGCGGGCACTCACTTCTTAACAGAGGCGAATCCGGCATGGGTAGCACACAAAGCCTTGGCTTCGAATATCAGCGATCTCGCGGCTATGGGCGCGACGCCTGCTTGGGTTTCGTTTGCGTTAACCATGCCTGAAGTCGATGAAGCGTGGCTTGCCCCATTTTGTGATTCTTTTTTCAAACTTGCAGACTATTTTGGTATTCAACTTATTGGTGGTGACACGACCAAAGGGCCGCTGAGTTTAACGCTGACTGTACAGGGCTTTGTGCCAGAAGGCCGAGCACTACGCAGAGATGGTGCGAAAGTGGGGGACTGGATTTACGTAACGGGTAACTTAGGTGACAGCAAAGCTGGGCTAGAGGTGATATTAGACCCAGAACAGAACAAAGCTAAGCCTTATGCACTTGAGCTAGAAGAGAGGCACTACATCAGCTCTCCACGAGTATTGGCGGGGCAGGCGCTCGTGAACCTAGCTTCATCGGCTATTGATATCTCTGATGGCGTTATTGCCGATTTAAAACACATCCTTAAGCGTTCTCAGGTCGGTGCAAGCATTGATGTGAGTGCGTTACCAATCTCTGCTGAATTACTTCAATTCTCTTCTGATACCGCTTCTGCACAGCAGTATGCGTTGACCAGTGGTGAAGAGTACGAACTCTGCTTTACCGTGCCGGAAGAGAATAAAGGTTCATTGGAAAGTGCTTTGTCGCACACAGGTACAAAAGTCACCTGCATTGGCCAGATAAGACCTGTAGAATATTTTGAATTACACAATAATGGTGAACCACTAAGCTGGAACTTAACTGGTTACGATCACTTTAAGGTTAATTGATGACAAATCCACTTTCTCTTATTTCTCTTAAAAATCCTTGGCACTTATTGGCTACGGGTTTTGGCAGTGGCTTATCGCCGATTATTCCAGGCACAATGGGCACGCTCGCGTCTATTCCGTTGTACCTGTTGTTGGTTCAGTTACCGTTTCCTGCTTACGTAGCTGTGGTGGTGGTAAGCTGTATTATTGGTATCAAAATCTGCCAAGTAACGTCTGATGATATGGGTGTGCATGACCACGGTTCTATCGTATGGGATGAGTTTGCGGGCTTTTGGATCACCATGGGTCTAGTGCCTTTATTGAATATCCCTGCCGATGACTGGAAATGGCTGCTGACTGGCTTTGTGCTTTTCCGCTTCTTTGACATGGTGAAACCATGGCCGATTGGTTGGTTAGATACACGAATTCACGGCGGCTTAGGTATCATGATTGACGATATTGTAGCGGGTATTATGGCGGCTATTTCGTTGTATGCTGTAGCTCATTTCGCAGGTTGGTTAGTGTGAGCTAACTGAAGGGCTAAGGTTTCGCAGTCGATACTCCAAACTAACTAATTGATACTAAAAAGGTTGACCCTAGGGCCAACCTTTTTTGTTTTGTTGCTTATGCCGTTTGCTTGTGGAAGCTATTTAGCAAGGTAATCAGAGATAGACTTCTCTATGCCTTTAGCATCTAAGCCAAGCTCTTCATGCAGCTCGCCTTGAGTACCTTGAGCAATAAACTTGTCTGGTAGACCAAGGTTCAATACTGGCATCAGTAGCTTTTCTTTCATCAAGAATTCAATCACACCCGCGCCGGCACCACCTGCAATCGTGTTTTCTTCGATTGTAACCAATACATCGTGGTCAGCAGCAAGTTGTTTGATCAGAGCTTCATCGAGTGGCTTCACAAAGCGCATATCAGCAACTGTCGCATCAATAGCGTCAGCCGTTTGAAGTGCACTCTCAAGGAAAGTACCAAAGCTAAGAATAGCGACTTTCGAGCCATCCTTTGCTTTTTCGCTTTCGCGAACGATACGACCTTTACCAATCTCTAGCGCAGTAAACTCACTTTGAATCTCTGTACCCATACCATTACCACGAGGGTAACGAACGGCACTTGGACCTGTGTGCTGGTGGCCAGTGTATAGCATTTGGCGACATTCGTTTTCGTCGCTTGGTGCCATGATCACCATGTTTGGAATACAGCGCATAAAGCTTAAGTCGAACGCACCTTGGTGTGTTTGACCATCGGCGCCAACAAGACCTGCACGGTCAATAGCGAACATAACCGGTAGATCCATGATAGCGACATCGTGGATCAGTTGATCGTAGCCACGTTGTAAGAACGTCGAGTAGATAGCCACAATCGGCTTATCACCCGCAATCGCCATACCCGTTGCTAGTGTCACTGCGTGCTGCTCAGCAATCGCTACATCGAAGTACTGTTCTGGGTATTCTTTCGAGAAACGCACCATGCCAGAACCTTCACGCATTGCTGGCGTAATTGCCATCAGCTTAGGATCTTGCGCAGCCATATCACACAGGAAGTCGCCAAAAATCTTAGAGAAAGTTGGTTTCGAGCTGGTGCTCTTAGGCAGACTTGAGTGTGCGGGATCGAATTTCGGAACGCCGTGGTAACCTATTGGATCTTTCTCTGCTGGCTCGTAGCCTTTGCCTTTCTTGGTCATGATATGCAGGAACTGAGGGCCTTTTAGGTCTCTCATGTTCTTCAGCGTTTTAATCAGCTCATTCACATCGTGACCGTCAACCGGACCAATGTAGTTAAAGCCTAACTCTTCAAACATGGTGCCAGGGACAACCATGCCTTTTAGATGTTCTTCTGTACGACGAACGAGCTCTTTAATCGGCGGAACGCCCGATAGCACTTTCTTGCCGCCCTCACGAATTGACGTGTAAAGACTGCCAGAAAGAACTTGAGCTAGGTGATTGTTTAGCGCACCGACGTTTTCAGAGATCGACATCTCGTTATCGTTCAGGATAACCAGCATGTCATTGTGAATATCACCCGCGTGGTTCATCGCTTCGAAGGCCATACCTGCGGTAATCGCGCCATCACCAATCACACTGACGACTTTACGGTTCTTGCCCTCTTTCTTCGCACTGATCGCCATACCAAGTCCGGCGCTGATCGATGTTGAAGAGTGACCAACAGAAAGCGTGTCGTATTCGCTCTCTTGCCGCCATGGGAATGGATGCAGTCCATCTTTTTGACGGATAGTCGATAAGCGGTCACGACGACCTGTAAGGATCTTGTGCGGGTAGGCTTGGTGACCAACATCCCAAACCAACTGGTCAAAAGGCGTGTTGTACACGTAGTGCAGAGCAACGGTTAGCTCTACCGTACCTAAGCCCGATGCTAAGTGGCCACTTGACTGGCTCACTGAGTTTAGAAGATAGGTGCGTAATTCATCACAAAGCTGTGTAAGCGTCTCTTTTGGAAGTAGACGCAAATCCTCTGGCTTATCAGCCAAAGCAAGAGTTGGGTACTTGGATATATCAAGAGTCATAGGTAATGCGCGCTTATTGTCTTAGTTCTTGCGCTCGATGACGTATCGGGCGAACTCTTCGAGTAACTGGGTATTGTATGGGATTGCAGCCAAAGCTTGAAGCGCTTCCTGTAGCAGAGTTTGCGCTTTTTCTTGAGCGCCCTCTAAACCTAACAAAGAAGGGTAGGTGCTTTTGTTCAATTCTTGATCAGAGCCCTGTGGTTTACCCAAAGTTTCGGTATCGCTAATGATATCTAAAATATCATCCTGAACTTGGAAGGCTAACCCGATTGCATCGGCGTACTTATCTAATTGAGGCATCACTTCAAACGCTTTTTCGCCAGCAGCAAGAGCACCTAAACGAATCGCACTCTTCATTAGAGCGCCAGTCTTGTTACGGTGAACTTCTTCTAACTCCTCTAGCGTGACAGAGCGGTTTTCAGCTTCAATATCAAGTGCTTGTCCAATACACATACCTTGTGCACCAGACGCTTCTGCTAGGCGTTGAATCATTCGAACGCGATTGCTTTCCCCGTCAGCACTTAATGTGCCTTCCGCAAGTATAGTAAACGCGAGAGTTTGTAGTGCATCGCCAGTTAAAATTGCCGTTGCTTCATCGTATTTGATGTGACAAGTCTGATGGCCACGACGCAATTCGTCGTCGTCCATTGCTGGAAGGTCGTCGTGAATCAGAGAATAGGCATGAATACATTCGATTGCTGAAGCTGGAGTGTCGAGTTCTTCCGCAGTGCAACCGAGCATTTCCCCTGTAATGTAGACAAGAAACGGACGTGCGCGTTTGCCGCCTAAAAGTAACCCATAACGCATCGCGTTAATGAGATTCTGATTTTGGTGTGGCAGGCGATCAAGCCAAAGGTTAAGTTGCTCGTTATTACGTGCTTGATAAGACAATAACGTCTCGATCATAGGGGATCTCATACAATTTGTTATTCAGGTTGTGGGTTAAAGTCACTCAGTTCTGCATTTTCATCATTTTGCAGCAGGATGCTAACACGCTGTTCAGCGTCGTTTAGTTTACTTTGACCAGCACGAGCGAGGGAGATGCCTCGTTCGAACTTTTTCAGCGCATCATCTAAAGCTAGATCACCATTTTCTAGTTGATCAACCAAGCCATCAAGCTCTTCGATAGCCGCTTCAAAGCTCATATTTTCAGGTTTCTTAGTAGCCATAATAAATCTGCGTTTGGAAAGATGAACGAACGTTACCCTAGGCCGCTGAGATGGTCAAATGTAACCAAGAATTTTTGCTAGAAAGTTCGTTTTTAAGGCGCTTGAATTTACTTTGATTGATTAACCGTGGCTTTATCGAGTTTATACGCTTTGGATAAGGCCAAAGTAAGCCAATAGTTGTGATTCAAAAACGAAAAGTGTGATACTTAGACGAAGAATTAACTAAAAGATCTTATAGTCTTGCCGATAAGAATATTATCGTCGACGTAGAACTGTAAAAAAGCATGAGGAGTGCTCAGTGGATTTAGCAACCCTAATAGGTTTGATTGGTGGATTTGCCTTCGTAATTATGGCAATGATCCTAGGTGGAAGCCTCGGGATGTTCTATGACACGACATCCGTTTTGATCGTGATTGGTGGTTCAACGTTTGTTGTTCTAATGAAATTCACCATGGGACAGTTCTTTGGTGCGGCAAAAATTGCCGGTAAAGCATTTATGTTTAAAGCCGATGAGCCAGAAGATCTTATTGCTAAAGTCGTAGAGATGGCGGATGCCGCGCGTAAAGGCGGTTTCTTAGCACTTGAAGAGATGGAAATCAGCAACAGTTTCATGCAAAAGGGTATCGACCTATTGGTTGATGGCCATGATGGTGATGTAGTGCGTGCAGCACTGCAAAAAGACATCGCGTTAACCACAGAACGTCACGAACAGGGCGCTAAAGTATTTACAGCTTTTGGTGATGTTGCACCCGCAATGGGTATGATTGGTACCTTGGTTGGTTTGGTTGCCATGCTTTCGAACATGGATGATCCAAAAGCGATCGGGCCGGCGATGGCGGTTGCACTTTTAACTACTCTATATGGTGCAATTCTTTCGAACATGGTGTTCTTCCCTATCGCGGACAAACTTGCTCTACGTCGTGACCAAGAGACACTGAATCGTCGTTTGGTGATGGATGGCGTACTCGCGATTCAAGATGGTCAAAACCCACGAGTTATTGACGGTTACCTGAAGAGTTACCTTAACGAAGGTAAACGTACGATTGATGGTGAAATGGCTTAAGGGGAATAAAAATGGATGAAGAAAATCCATGTAAATGTCCCCCTCCGGGTTTGCCACAATGGATGGGAACATTTGCTGACTTGATGTCATTGTTGATGTGTTTCTTTGTACTGCTCCTCTCATTCTCGGAGATGGACGTACTGAAATTTAAACAGATCGCAGGCTCAATGAAATTCGCGTTTGGTGTACAAAACCGCTTGGAAGTGAAAGACATTCCTAAAGGTACCAGCATTATTGCGCAGGAGTTTCGTCCTGGTCGCCCAGAACCGACGCCTATTGATGTAATCATGCAGCAAACCATTGATATTACTCAGCAAACTCTAGAGTTTCATGAAGGGGAATCTGAGCGTGCTGGCGGTACGATGCGTGATCAGGGCAAGATGACGGGGGGTAAATCAGCAGAGGTTTCTGCGCACAACAACCAAAATTCAGAATCAGATCAGCAGCAACAGCAAGCTCAAGAACAGTCTCAAGAGATGGAAACCTTGATGGAGAGCATCAAGAAGGCGTTGGAGCGAGAGATCGACCAAGGCGCGATTGAGGTGGAAAACCTTGGCCAGCAAATTGTGATTCGAATTCGCGAGAAGGGTGCATTCCCATCAGGATCCGCTTTCCTACAGCCTAAGTTCCGACCTTTGGTGAGACAGGTTGCCGAGTTAGTGAAAGATGTTCCGGGCATTGTCCGAATCTCTGGGCATACTGATAATCAACGTCTTGATTCTGAGCTTTACCGTTCTAATTGGGACTTATCATCGCAGCGTGCGGTGTCTGTGGCTCAAGAGATGGAAAAGGTCCGTGGTTTCTCTCATCAACGCTTAAGAGTGCGTGGTATGGCTGATACTGAGCCAGTAGAGCCGAACGATACTGAATGGCAACGTAGCTTAAACCGTCGTGTTGAAATCAGTATTATGCAGGGCGAACCGCTTTACAGTGAAGAAGTCCCAGTAATCACTGAATAGTATTTACCAAGAATATGCACCCCAAAGCTCAATCTGTCGTAGATTGGGCTTTTTCTTGGTTCATCGCGGATTAGCGGGAACTTAAAACAAAAACGGTAGTAAGTGATATG